>JBEKHU010000410.1:0-4308 GCA_050012115.1 Bryobacteraceae bacterium
CCTTCCCGGCGCGGCGGGTGGTCGCCTCGCGCAGCGAGCATCCGCGGGCGCTGGTCGTGGCCCACCCGGAGTGTCCCGAGGAAGTGCTGCGGATGGCCGATTTCATCGGATCGACGTCGGCGCTGATCGAGTGGTGCGTCCAATCCGACGCCGAAGAATTCATCGTGATGACCGAGAGCGGCGTCCGTTATTCGCTCGAGAAACGGGCCCCCGGCAAGAAGTTCTACTTCGTCGCCAACGAGAACTGCAACTGCAGCGAGTGCCCGTACATGAAGCGCAATACGCTCGAGAAGCTGCGCGACGCCCTGATCCACCTCCAGCCGGCCGTGGAACTTTCGGCGGAAATGATCGAGCGCGCCCGGCGTCCGGTGGAGCGGATGCTCGCCTTGCGCTAGGCGCGACGGCCATGCCCGCCCCGCCCCTCATCGACACGTTCAATCGCACGCACGACAATCTGCGCATCAGCGTCACGGACCGTTGCAATATCCGCTGCTTCTACTGCATGCCGGAAGGCGAAACGCCCTTCGCCGGGCGGGCCGAGATCCTGAGCTTTGAGGAGATCGAGCGCTTCGTGCGCCTCGCCGTCCCGCTCGGCATCACCAAGGTCCGGGTCACGGGCGGCGAGCCGCTGCTCCGGAAGAACCTGCCCGCGCTCATCTCGAAGCTGACGGCCATCGACGGCTTGCGCGAGGTCGCCCTGACCACCAACGCGCTGCTGCTCGAGGAACAGGCCGCGAGCCTCTACCGGGCCGGCCTGCGGCGCCTGAACGTCCATCTGGACACGCTCGACCGGGGGCGTTTCCAGCGGATCACGCGCCGTGACGAGCTCGACCGCGCGCTGCGCGGCTTGATGCACGCCCGCGAGACCGGCTTCGCGCCGATCAAGATCAACGCCGTGGCGATGAAAGGACTGACGGAACCGGACGTGGCGCCGCTGGCTCATTTTGGACGCGAGAACGGCTTCGAGGTGCGCTACATCGAAGTCATGCCCCTGGACGGGCAAGCTCTCTGGGATCGATCGCGGGTGCTCACCATGGACGAGATTCTCGCCATTCTGCGGCGCGAGGTCGGCCCGCTGGAGGCGGTCCCCGACTCGGATCCGCGGGCGCCCGAGCTGTTGTACCGCTACCTCGACGGCCGCGGCACGGCCGGCTTCATCGCCTCGGTCAGCCGCCCGTTCTGCCTGAACTGCAACCGCGTCCGACTCACCGCCGACGGCAAGCTCCGCTACTGCCTGTTCGCCATTGAGGAGACCGATGTGAAAGGTCTGCTGAGAGGCGGCGCGAGCGACGAGCAGATCGCGGACGCGATCCGCGAAACGGTGCGCAAAAAGTGGCTCGGCCACGAAATCGACAGCGCCAGTTTCGTGGCGCCGCCGCGCGCCATGTATGCCATCGGCGGGTAGCAGCCATGGACCCCGCCATGGATCACGACGCGCCGCTGCGCATTCCGATCACCGACGTTTTCGACCTGCACACGATTCAGCCGCGCGACGTGCGCCCGGCGCTCGAAGCGTACCTGGAAGAGGCATCTGCGATAGGATTGAAAGCGCTGCGGATCATCCACGGCAAGGGCATCGGCGTGCAGCGGGAGATTGTCCGAAGCGTCCTGGCGCGCTCTCCGCTGGTCGCCGGTTTTCGCAACGCCGCGGAGGATTCCGGAGGTTGGGGCGCGACTATTGTCGACTTGAAGTGACGCTCTCGCCGCCCGGCTCACTGGATCGACCGACGGACCAACCGGCTCCGCCGCACCGCAAAAACACCGCCAGAACAGCCTGGATTTACCGTGCGCGGCAAAACACGGTGAATTGTCAATAAGTCCTTTAGATCACCGTAGATACACGGTGAAGCACGGTGCGCGCGCAAAAATGCGTGTGTTAATGTTTGCAACCCCTTTGTTTGCAACAGATCCACCGTAGCGCACGGTGACGCATATTAATGTCGCAGTTTAATGTGGGTAACTCCAATCATTGCCACACATCCACCGTGACGCACGGTGAAGCATGTTAATGTGCGTCAAAATGCACGGTGAATTTTCAACAACTCCTTTGATTGCAGCAGATACACCGTGAAGCACGGTGCACGAAAAAACCGGTGTTTTTGCGGTAAAAACACGGTGAAATACGGTGTTTTCACGGTAAATCCGCGCTGCGCCGCACGGTGATCCACCGCTGGAGTCATCCGGGCCCGACGCGAAAGCGGAGCAAGAAATCGCCGCCGAGCCGTCTTACGAGCCGTGACCAAAGGGAGCGGTCTTGCGCTGTCACGAGCCGTGGCCAAAGGGAGCGATCCTGCCGAGCCGCTTGTTTCAGAGCCGCGATGTTTCTGAGCCGCGACCGTGAGGAAGCGGACGTGCCGAGCCGTTTGTTTCTGAGCCGCGACCGTGAGGAAGCGGTCTTCGCGGGCTCACAGCTTGCCGTGACGGTCCGCAGGTCGGTTTACGGCATGCTGCTATCGTCGATAAGATTGCGTTTGGCCCAAACACTCATGCAGTCCCTCAACCGTTTCCTGCTCCTCGCGGCCCTTGCCTGCCCGGTCTACTGTCAGGCGGAGCTGCCCCTGATGCCGCTGCCCGCTAAACTCACCCAGAGCGCGGGTGAGTCCGGTCTGACGATCCGGGACAGTAACTTTTTCCCCGCCGAGATCCAAGGCGACGGTGCGGCGGACCCGCGGGTGAGCGCCGGCGTTCTCAGGACATTGGCCCGTCTCTCGGCCCAAACCGGCATTCCGATTGAGCAGAGAATTCTGGTCGGGTTCCACTCCCCGGCATTGTTGGTGTCGGTCGATCGTCTGGATCACCAGGCGCCGCAGGCGTTGGGCGACGACGAGAGCTACCATCTCTCGGTCACTTCGAGCCAGGCGCGCATCGACGCGCCGGCTCCGTTGGGGGCGCTGCGCGGTCTGGAGACATTCCTGCAGTTGGTCCGCCTGGACAAATCCGGCTTCTCGCTCCCGGCGGTCGAGATCCAGGACGCTCCGCGCTTTCCCTGGCGCGGGCTTTCGCTCGACTCCTCGCGCCACTTCATCCCCGTGGCGGGGATGCTGCGGACCATCGACGGCATGGCCGCGGTGAAGCTGAACGTGCTGCATTGGCACCTCTCCGACGACGAAGGCTTCCGCGTCGAGTCAAAGAAGTATCCGAAGCTGCACGAACTGGGCTCGGAAGGACTGTATTACACCCAGGCGGAGATCCGCGACATCATCGCCTACGCGCGCGAGCGCGGCGTGCGCATTGTGCCGGAGTTCGACATTCCGGGCCACTCGACGAGCTGGTTCGCGGCCTATCCGGAACTCGCCAGCGGCGCCGGGCCGTATTCCGTGACGCATGAACAGGGCAAGCTGCCGGCGGCGATGGATCCCACGCGCGAGACCACGTATGAGTTCCTCGACGGCTTCCTCGGCGAGATGGCGGCGCTGTTCCCCGACGAATACTCCCATATCGGCGGCGACGAAGTGGATCCCAACGCCTGGAAGACCAACCCGAGAATCCAGGCCTACATGAAGTCGCAGCAGCTCGCCGGCGAGGATGCCCTGCAGGGCTACTTCACCCTGCGCGTGCAGCAGATCCTGACGAAGTATGGCAAGCACATGGTGGGCTGGGACGAGATCCTGCGTCCGGACATTCCGAAGAACATCGTGATTCAATCCTGGCGCGGGCAGTTGTCGCTGGCCGATGCGGCTCGCCTGGGCTACCAGGGCATCCTGTCGGCCGGCTGGTATCTGGACCTGATGCAGCCCGCCTGGGAGCACTACGCCGTCGACCCAATGAAGGGCGAAACGGCGGGGCTGAACGAGGAACAGCGCCGGCTGATCCTGGGCGGCGAGGCGGCCATGTGGGAGGAGATCGCCACGGCCGAGAACCTCGACGCCAAACTGTGGCCGCGGTTGGCGGCGATCGCCGAGCGCCTGTGGTCGGCGGAGAGCGTGACCGATGTCGAATCGATGTACCGGCGCATGGGCGTAATCAACACCTGGCTGGAATGGCTGGACCTGCGGCAGCGCTCGGGCCTGCGCCTGATGCGCGCGCGGCTCGCGGGCACGGCGCCAACGCATCCGCTGGAAGTGTTCGCGTCGATCCTGGAACCGGTGAAAGGCTATAAGCGGATCGAGGACAAATCGAAAAACTACAATAGCCTGACGCCATTCAACCGGCTGGTCGATTCGATCCCTCCGGAAAGCGACACGGCGCGCGAGTTCCGCAACACCGTCGACGTGTACCTGGCCGGCGGGCCGGACAGCCAGCGCACGGAGGCGGCGTTGCGGTCGCAACTCCAGCGCTGGTCGGACAACGTGCCTGCCGTCCTGCCTC
>JBEKHU010000411.1:0-4307 GCA_050012115.1 Bryobacteraceae bacterium
GAGCAGAACTACCGCAACGATCTCATTTCGCAGGAGATGCTGCTCAGGCTGTACGAAGGCCAGACGATCGATTTCTTGGCCGGAAGAACAAACGACGGAACCAATATAATTGTCCGCGGCAAAATTGTGCGCAGCGGCTATGCGCCGAGTTACCCCAACTATTACCGGTACGGCCAGCAATATCAATACAACCAGCAGGCCATGGCGGCCGGCGGCGCGGGTCAACCCCTGATCGATGTGGAGGGCAAGCTGCGCTTCTCCCTGCCCGGGCAACCGCTCTTCCCCACACTGGGCGACGATACAATTCTGAAGCCCGCGCTCGATTGGATCCTGTACTCCGCTCAACCGGTCAGGTTCGACGCCGAGCTAAGCTATGTCTCCGGCGGCCTGAACTGGAGCAGCGACTACAACATCATCGCGCCGGAGACCGGCGACACCCTGGACCTGGTGGGCTGGGTGACGCTCGACAACCAGAGCGGCAAGCAGTTCGATCACGCGCATATCAAGCTGATGGCGGGCGATGTGAATAAGCTGCAGCCGCAGAATCAGCCGATGGCCATGGACGGCATGAGCAGAATGGTTTACCGAGGACCGATTGGCCAGGTTGAGGAAAAAGCCTTCGAAGATTACCACCTCTACACGCTGCCGCAACCGGCGACGATTCATGACCGCGAGACCAAGCAGGTAGAGTTCCTGCGCGCCTCGGGCATCCGGTCCAAACGGCTGTACGTCTACGACGGCGTGCGGATCGACCCGAACTTCCGGGGCTACAACGACGTGCGCCAGGTCCAAGAGTACGGCACGCAATCCAACCCGCACGTGTGGGTGATGCGTGAGTTCTCGAACAGCGACGCGAACCATCTAGGCGTGCCGCTTCCCAAGGGACGCGTGCGCTTCTACCGCCGCGATCAGGACGGCCAGGTGGAATTCACGGGCGAGAACGAGATCGATCACACCCCCAAGGATGAGATCGTGCGCGTGTACACGGGGAGTGCGTTCGACATCACAGGCGAGCGGCGCCAGACGAAGTTTCAATCGCAACTTCAGCCCGGCGGCTGGGCGGATGAATCGTTCGAGGTCAAGCTGCGGAACCACAAGCAAGAGGCCGTGACCGTTCGGGTGGTCGAGCATCTTTACCGCTGGTCAAACTGGGTGATCACGCAGGAATCGGCCACCCATCGCCAAGCGGATAGCCGGACCATCGAATACGAGGTCACGCTGCAGCCGGACGAGGAGAAGACACTGACCTACACGGCGCACTACACGTGGTGATCGAGCGGCTCGCCCGGCGCGACGGTCCTGGCCAACGTGCGTTCGGCTGTTCCGGCCCCCCCGGCCGGCAAACGCGCGGCAGTGTCCTCAAACCCGTTCTCCCTCGCCGGCGGCGCCGCTCCCGACGCCCCTTCTCAGCCGCCTGCCGCGGGGGCGCGAACACACGCGTCTTGAAGCGGCGGATCGAGCGCGGGCGCGGTGGTTGAATGCTAGCGTTTGGCACGTTTTTCCTCGTAACCTATTGATTCTTGGTTCAAAAAGTGCTAATTTTTAGCACTTTCGCGTTTTGGAGCCAGCGCCGCCCGGCCGCTGAGTAGGAGCCTCTCCGGCCTCCAGGAACCGGCGGGTTCCTGCGGGCGCTGCAGGGTCACGCCGCCGGGCCGGAGCGCAGTTCTCAACCGCGGTCCGCGTCCGGCCCGTTTCCATCGCCTGTCCCGATTCCGCGCGACAGCTTACGGCAGCTCGCGGATCGCGATGTTGCGGAAGCGGTGCTTGCCGCCTTCGGCCCAGCGATTGCCCATGTGCACCTGCAATGCGATGGCCCCATCCTCGGCGCCGCCCGGCAGGTGGTTGGAGGTGTCCGACCAGCCCGTGAGCTGCGTGCCGTTCATCGACACCGAGATGCGCGGGATCTCGCCATCGATGCGCGCCCGGATCACGTTCCACTCGCCCTTCTTCCAATACTGCTGCCAGCCCGGCGCCGCGAACACCGTCACGTCCTTCAGTCCTTCGCCGTAGACGCCGCCCACCGAGCCTTTCGGCAGGTAATCGATCATCACCTGGTAGGCTTCGCCGGCTTCCGTGGAACGCAGGAACAGGCCGCCGTCGCAGCCCCAGTCGGGATTCACCTCGAGGTAGATCTCGTAGTTCTTATAACGCTTGTCGCTGACCAGGATGCCGCCGTTGCCGGGGCGGTCCTGCGCGCCGCTGAGCACGCCATTCTCGACGCTCCAGGCTTTCGAATTGCCGTGATGATTGGTCTGGCTGACGTGCCAGCCGCTCAGGTCCTTGCCGTTGAAGATCGGCGTGAAACCCGCGGGCACGGTCGCCGCCTCGGCCGGCACGCTGACCAGTTCAAAGTGGTGCGGCTTGGGCTGCGCCGTCTCCGACTGCTTCCTTGCGAGCTCCGCGTCCAGCGCATCGAGCGCGCTGATCGCCGCGGCGGTCTGTGCCAGGCTGTCTTTCGCCAGCGGCACTTCGACGGTGCGCCAGCGGATGTTGTGGACTTCCGTCCGCTTGCGGGTCAGGTCGTGCACGGCCTGCGCCTGCTTCAGCATCGGCGTCGGCAGCGTGGCCAGGTTCACCCCTTTGGCGAGTTCTTCCGCCGGGAAGACTTTGACCTGCTGGCCGTCGATGCGCAGCGCCCAGAATCCGGCCTTGAGCCCGGGCACGGTGAGCATCTCGCGATCGAACTCCTCGAGGAATCCAGCCGAGCGAACGGCCAGTTCGGTCGGCGCGTCGTTCATATCCACGGGCATTGGCAGCGACTCTTCCGTCTCGGTCCAGGAGATCGTGTCGCCATACTTCACGTCGCTGACAGAGGCTTTGCGGTGGGGCGCCACTTCCGCGACGGACGTTCCGCCGGCCGCGGAGATCGTCACGCTCGAAACCTCGCCGTCCACATTCCACGCTTTCATGAGCGCGGCCGCCATGATGAGATG
Organism: Bryobacteraceae bacterium; assembly: GCA_050012115.1. GTDB lineage: Bacteria > Acidobacteriota > Terriglobia > Bryobacterales > Bryobacteraceae > CAIVVT01. The sequence continues at coordinate 2,934 of JBEKHU010000411.1, forward strand.
ACCCGCGCCGCCCGGATGGACCCGGTCGGGGACGATCCGCTGCGCGACTTCGAAGTCCTCGGCGTAGGCCTTCTCGAGCACCTTCACGACCGGCGCGTTCAGGTCGGCGAGGAGGAAGTTCTCGCGCTGCGCGAGCCCGGCGAGGTAGTCGCCGAATGCCACCAGCTCCGGATTGTAGCCGCCGTGCTTCATCGGCGGGCGCGTGACTTCGTCATACGGCGACGGCCGGATCAGCGTCACGCGCGTGCCCGGCGCGTCCTGCTTCAGAAGCTGGATCAGCCGCTCATAACCCGTGACATACCAGTCGTAGGTCGTCTTTTCATAGGGATGGTAGCCGCCATCGTTCATGCCGAGCATGATCGTGACCATCGTCGGCCGGTACGCGCCGACGTCGCGCTTCAGGCGCAGGTCCACCGGGCCGCCGCCTCCGCCCGTCACGCGGTCGCCGCCCCAGCCCGAGTGGACGAAGCTGACGTTCAAATGCGGGTAGCGGGTGTGGACGAACGTCTCCGTGAACAGCGTGTAAAGGCGCTGGTCGGTGATCGAATCACCATAGAAAACGACGCGGTCGCCATCCTTCAGGACAAAGCTCTGCGCGAATGCGCTGGCCGCGAGAAGGATCGCGGTGAGGATCATTCTGCGAAACATCTTTACAATTCTCCGTTCTAATTCAATCCGCCCGTGGTTCAATCACTCCGCTGCCGGTAGTGGACGTCGCTCAATTCGCGCAAGCGCGCCGCCGCGGCTTCGGGCGTGATGTCACGCTGCGGCGTGGCGAGCATTTCAAATCCGACCATGAACTTGCGCACCGTAGCCGAGCGCAGCAGCGGCGGGTAGTAATGCGCGTGGAAATGCCAGAAGGGGTACTCGTCGCCGGCGGGCCGCTGGTGGAGGCCCATCGTGTAGGGGAACGAAACCTCGAACAGGTTGTCGTAACGCGTCGTCACGCTCTTCATCGCCGACGCGAAATCGTCGCGTTCTTCCGAGGTCATCTGGTCCATGCCTGAGAACGGCCGACGCGAAACGATCATCACTTCGAAGGGCCACACAGCCCAGAACGGCGTCAGCGCGACAAACGACTCGTTGAAGGCGACGATACGTTCGCCGAGATCCAATTCGAGAGCGACGTAGTCGGAAAGCAGCGTGCGGCCGTGGGCCTCGAAGTAAGCCTGCTGGGCGGCATGCTCTTTCGCAGGTTCGTTCGGAATCGTCGAGGGCGCCCAGATCTGGCAGTGCGGATGCGGATTGCTGCAGCCCATCATCGCGCCGCGATTCTCGAAGATCTGCACGTATCCGATGTCCGGCCGCGCCATCAATTCCGCATACTGGTCAACCCACGCGTCAACCACGCCCCGGATGGCACCCGCTTCCATT
>JBEKHU010000412.1:0-4266 GCA_050012115.1 Bryobacteraceae bacterium
CTCGGGCAGGCCCGCCAGGACCCCGACCCCCAGGTGCGCGCCGCCTGCCTGCGCGCGCTGGGCAGCGTCTGCGACGCCGATGCGGCAGTGCGCGAATTCCTCGTCGAGACGCTGATCCGCGCCGGCCTCACGCCGGCCGAACGCGCCTCCACCGTCGTCGCCCTGGCCGACGGGCCGGGCTCCGGCGCGTTGCACGATGCCATCCACGCGCTGTATGAGATCCCCGAGACGCGCGCCGACGCGGTGGAAGCCATGTGGCGCAGCCACGATCCGCGCTACCGCCGCTACATCGGCGAGAACCTGCGCCACGCCGATCCGCGGGTTCGTTCCAGCGCCGCCACCGCGGTCGGCGCCTTCCCGATCCCCGAGCTGGCCATCGAACTCGTGCCGCTGTTCGACGACCCGAAGGCGCGCGAGCAGGCGCTGTTCTCCTACGCCGTCGCCGTGCCCGGCAAGACCTCGGCCAAGAGCGTCGAGAAGCTCTTTGGGAAGATCGACGAACTGGCGGGCGGCCTGTCCCGCCAGGAGGCCGAAGCCGTCGCCACGGCTCTGGACGCACGACTCGAACGCGCCGGCCTGCCGCCGTTCTTCTTCGCCGAAGAGCCGGCGGAGACTGACGAACACAACGCGGCTCACGTTCACGGTCCCGATTGCCACCACGACCACGCCAGCGAGCCTGCACGCGTTAAAAGCATCCAGGCCGGCCGCAACGAACCCTGCCCCTGCGGCAGCGGCAAGAAGTTCAAGAAGTGTCACGGTGCGCCGAACTGACGCGCCCGCCCTCCGTCATGCTCCTGTTACAAACAATTCCCTTAATTCCTGTTTGACGCAATATTGACGCTTTTTCCATCAGAATCTAACGCGCGTCGTTCAAGCTGGGACCGATGGAAACAACTGTCTCACTCCAATACGCCTGGCGCGGCGCTCCGTGGCAACGCGCCCGGGCCGGCGTTTCCCTCCACAGCCACACGTCGCATTCGCGGGAGACCCTCGATTTCATCCCGCGCTTCGCGGCTCACGTGCCGGTCGTGCGGGAGTTGGTGCGCGCGCAGGAAGCGAAATATCGCGACCTGCACGGCGAGGATTTGAACTATTTCAACGCCTGGTGGACTCCGCCATTGGGTCCGCGCGAGGCTCTGGCCGTGGAGCGCAAGCAGATCGAGAATCTCGGTCTGAACCCGCTGGTATCGATCTCGGACCACGATAACGTCGAGGCGCCCCTGCTGCTGCGCGTCCTGCCAGAGGGCCGCAACACTCCGGTTTCGGTCGAATGGACTGTGCCCTATCGCGGCGTCATCCTGCATCTGGGCGTGCACAACCTGCCGCCGCGGCGGGCCACGCAATGCATGGAGGCGCTGGCCGCCTTCACCGCCGGCCCGTGCGAAGACGACGTCGAAAACATGCTCGCCTGGCTCAACGAGGAGCCCGGCACGCTGCTCGTCCTGAACCATCCTTATTGGGACGAGATCGGCGTCGGACAGCAACTTCACAATTCCATCGCGGAGCGGTTTCTGCGGCGTTACAAACCCTTCCTGCACGCCCTCGAGCTGAATGGCCTGCGCCCGTGGAGCGAGAATCGCCGCGTCGCCGCGCTGGCCGCGTCACTGGAGCGCCCGGTCGTCTCCGGCGGCGACCGCCACTGCTGTGAGCCCAACGCGCTGCTCAATCTCACCAACTCGGACACCTTCGGCGAATTCGTCGAGGAGGTCCGCGAGTACGGCCGCTCGCATGTCCTCGTGATGCCGCAGTACCGCGAACCGATCGTCACGCGCATCATGAAAATGATCGCCGACGTGATGCGCGACAACACGGCGCACACCCACGGCTGGGTGCGCTGGACCGATCGCGTCTTCTATCGCGACTCCACAACCGGCGCCGTCGAATCGCTTTCCCGCCTCTGGTCTGACAACCGCCAGCCGTTCCCGTTCCGGGCCTTTGCGGGCGCCTGCCGGCTGCTCGAAAGCCGCAGTTTGCACGCCGCCGTGCGGCAGTTAACGCCCCCGGCCCAGGAACTGGCATAATTCGATAACCCGGTGCCGCGAGTCGCCTTTTTCGCCGATAGTTTCCACGAGGTCAACGGCGTGGCCCTGACCTGCCGCTCGCTGGAGAGCTTCGCTCAGCGCCGCGGCAATCCGTTGCTCAGTGTCCACACGGGGCCGGAGACGCGTTGCTGGGATCAGGGCTCGGTGCGGCGCGTGGAGCTGGCCGTAAGCCGCAGTGCCTTTTGGCTCGAGGCCGATATGCGTTTCGACCTGCGCTGCCTGCGCCACCGGCCGCTGCTCACCGCCGAGCTCGAGCGTTTCCAGCCCGACGTGGTCCACATCACTGGGCCCAGCCATCTCGGCATCCTGGGTGTCTGGGCCTCGCGTCGCTTTCACATTCCGCTAGTGGCCTCCTGGCACACCAACATTCATGAGTACGGCGGACGCCGGTTGCGGCAGAAGCTGGACTGGCTCCCGGCCGGCGCCGCCACGGCGGCGGGCCGTACGGCCGAGAGGCTGTCCCTGATCGCGGCCACCCGCTTCTACAGGTTCGCCCGGCGTACCCTCGCTCCGAACCCGGAGCTGACTGCGCTGCTCGAGCGGACCACCGGGCGCCCCAGCGCGCTGATGAAGCGCGGCGTCGACACGGTGCTCTACCATCCCGCCAAGCGCAGCCGGCAGGACGGCACCGTGCGCATCGGCTACGCCGGGCGGCTCTCGCCCGAGAAGGGCGTGCGCTGGCTCAAGGCCGTCGAAGACGAGTTCGCGCGCCAGAGCCTGACGAACTACGAATTCTGGATCGCCGGCCACGGGCAGGAGGAGGAGTGGCTGCGCCGGAACCTGCGCCGCCTCCAGCTACCCGGCGTGCTGAAGGGCGAGTCCCTGGCCGGGTTCTACGCCAACCTGGACCTGTTCGCTTTCCCCAGTGAGACCGACACTTACGGCAACGTCATCCAGGAGGCCATGGCCTCCGGCGTGCCCTGTGTGGTGACCGCGGGCGGCGGGCCGAAGTTCCTGGTGCGGGAGGGTGTCGACGGGCTGGTAGGCGCCACTCCGCAGGCCTTTGCCGCGCACTGCGCCCGGCTCGTCGGTGAAACGGAAACGCGCCTGGCCATGGCGCGGCGGGCGCGCGAGGCGGCCGAGGCCGCCACCTGGGACAAGGTGTTCGAAGGGGTCTGGGAAGTCTACGCCGCGTGCGTCTCGCCGGCTTCCGTCACTGCTGCCTGATCGGCCGCTTTGAGCTCCAGCGTTTGCAGGAACTCCTCCGCGGCCGCTGCCCGGCAATGCATCGCGCCGAGGTGCCTCGCGGCCAGCCTGCGCGCCGCTTCCGGGGTCAAATACAGCCACGCGGCGTGCCTGTACCGGCCCGGCGTTGCGAAGTAGGGCAGTGCCCGCGCGGACAACTCCAGGTACAACGGAACATGCCGCAACGCCCGACCCAGTCTCTGCCGTACCTCGGCGTCGCTCTCACAGATCAGCCGCAGCGCGGCCTCGGGAGTGTTGGCCGGATCCGGCAGTTCTTGAACCGGCAGCGCCAGCTCCTCCAGAAACCGCGCCATCTGGCGCCGGCCTTGTTCCTGCACCACGGGCTCCCGCATCCAGCCGAACAACTCGGCCGCGAACCGGACCTGCATTTCTTCGATCGGATTTAGCTTCTCTGTCGTGTATACGTACGACATCCCCGTCCTCGGCGCCGCCGCGCCTCTACCCATATTCATCGGCCCGGGCGCGAATTGCAATCGCTTTTAGTACCAGGCGCCATCCTGAAACTGAGTTGCCGCCGCGGGCCGCTTTCCTCATCCGCCCCTGAGTTCGCTGCTTATTCGCCTGGCCCGCCATTCTACAATCGGAGCGTGAGATTCGCTTCCATTCTGCTCGCTGCCGCCACGCTCTTTACCGCTCTTCCGGCCGGCCGGGCCGCCGCGCCGGCGCCCGCCGACGATCCCGCCGCCAAGGGCAAGCAACTCGTCCTGCAGAGCCTCGACGCTCTCGGCGGCGACCGTTTTGTGGAGATGCGCGACCGCATCGAGGACGGCCGGGCCTACAGTTTCTTCAATGAAAAACTCGCCGGCCTGTCCAAGGCGCGCATCTACACGCGCTACCTCATCCCGCCCGATCCGCCCGTCGCCGCGTTCCTGGGCCAGCGCGAGCGCCAGGTCTTCGGTAAGGACGAGACAGCCTACGTGCTGTTCGACGAGAATCGCGGCTTCAACGTCACCTACCGCGGCGCCAAGCCGATCCCGGATGACGACTACGCGCGCTACCGCGAAAGCCTGTTGCACAA
>JBEKHU010000413.1:0-4253 GCA_050012115.1 Bryobacteraceae bacterium
TGGATGCCAGCCAGGGCCTGCTGGACGCCGGCCTGGCTGTTGGCGACGGCCGCGAGCGCCGAGTCGATGTTGGCCTGGGCCTGATCGACCTTGGTCTGGAAGGGCGCGGGGTCGATGCGCGCGATCAGCTCGCCCTTGGTCACTTTTGAGTTGAAGTCGGCAGACAGGGCCAGAATGATGCCGGAGACCTGCGAGCCGACGTTAACGGTGACCACGGCGTTGGGATTGCCGGTGGCCGAGATGTTTACGTCGATGTCGCCGTGCGCGACGGTGGCCGTGCGGTATTGGACCGCATTGCGGCTGTGAATTACGTACCAGGCCACCAACCCCACGAGAGCGCACGCACCGGCGCCGGTGAGGATGAGTGTTTTACGCTGCATAGCCACGTATTGAGATGCACGTTCCAGGCCAATGCCGGGAACGGGCCGGACGACAGGGCGATCCGCGCCGAGCGTGCGTGGGGTGAGGTGTCGAAAGAGGCGACCAGAACGGAGTTCCAATGAAGGAGCGGCGAGCGCGGCGAAACGTGCATTCGCGACGGCAAATTGTGCACCTCGCGGCGGAAGAAGCGCGGGGCGCGTGCCGCGACGCGCCGGCCGGCATGGACGGCCGGGAGCGAAGGGGGCAGCGGCGACGAGGGGGGGGCGGCAGGCGAGCGGGCCGCGCCAAAGCCACGATATCCGGCAGGTGTGGGAGTCGGGGGGAAGCGGCCGAGTGAGAGCGGCGGGCGGGATGGGCATCGCCCGAAGCGCACTTGGCGCTCGCCGTGCAGGAGCGATGGGCGAGGAATCCGAGGAAAGAACCAACTCTTGCATGGAACCGCGTCCCATCGGCCCATCCAGAGTTCCTTCTCACTTGGTGCGGCGCGGGCAAGCCGTCGCTTGCCCGCATGGCCTCCCGGTCTCTGAAGACTGCGTCAGCGGGCCTAAACGGCCGCCGCTACCGGTTGCTCGACGGGATGGACGGCGACCGAGAACGGGTGCGACGCGTGCATGACGCGCCGGGCCCTTTCCACATCTTCCGGTGTGCCGTGGGCGAGGAGGACAAACTTGTCGGACTTGAGGGCCGACTCGTATTCGACGACGCTGTCCTTGGGGATGCCGATCGAGTAGAGGCCCGCGCCCACGGCGCTGAGTCCGCCGACGACGACAGCGCCCTCGAGCGCGCCGATGATCCAGGCCACCAGCGGCCCGGCCACCAGCACCGGCCCGATGCCGGGGATGGCGAAGAAGGCCGAGCCGAAGAGCAGGCCCCAGAAGCCGCCCCAGAATGCGCCGGTTTTGCCCCAGCGCAGCATGCGGTCGCCGGCGTTGTAGTAGCCGACGACGTTTTCCTCGGTGTGATAGTCCTTCCCAAGGATGGAGAGGCGCTTCATGTCATAGCCAGTCCGCTGGAGTTCCTTCAACGCCGCCTCGGCCTGCGTGTGGCTCTCAAAGATCGCCACGACTGAGTTCTTTTCAGACACGCATTTTCCTTTTCTCCTGCAATCGAGTTTCGAGTCACAGAATTACTCGACCATCCGGAGCTTCAAGTAACTGAATTCCGCCCCTGAACAGCCTCGGCTCTGATTCTTTTCGATCCGTTCGGCAACCTCTACCTCAATGTGGCCGCGGGGGCCGGCCAGCAAGCTGCCGGCCCCACTCCTCCCCAGAAACGCGGTCACCCTCCGATTACCTGGCTGTGATCGGTGTGCCGATCTCCGTGCCAATTACCTCGCCGGAGATCACTAGTTCCACACGCCGATTCTGCTGCCGGCCCTTCGCGGTGTCATTCGAGGCCACCGGCTGAGTCTTGCCGAAGCCCTTCGCCGTGACCGAACCCACTGCCATTCCTTGCTGTATCAGGTAATCGCGCACAGCCTCGCCGCGTCGCTCTGAAAGCCGCTGATTGTAATCATCGCCGCCGACGCTATCCGTGTGACCTTCTACATCCAGCCGTAGACCCGGATGCCCTGAGACGATGCCGGCCACCTTGGCCAGCTTCTCGCGCGCCAGAGGCCGCAACGAATACTTGCCGGTGTCGAAGAGGACATCCGACATGTTCACGATCAAACCACGCGCTGTATCCCGGGTCTGAAGAATGGCGTTGAACTGCCTCAGTAGCTGGGTTCGCAGTTCTGCCTTCTCCGCCTCCGCCTGCGTCTTCTCCTTGGCCGCGCGATCGAGTTCGGCCTGGGCGCTAGCCCGCTGCGCGTCGTTTTCGCGTTTCAGACGATCGGCTTCGGTCTGGGCGGCAGCCGTCCTAGCGTCGTTCTCCCCTTTCAAGCGATCGGCTTCGTTCTGCGCGGCAGCCATTTGTGCTGCGTTGTCACGCTTTGCCCGATCCGCTTCCTTCTGAGCAGCCTCCATCTTCGCAGCGTTCTCCTGCTTCACGCGGTCCGCTTCAGACTGCGCGGCAACCCGCGCCGCCTCCGCGTCCCGTGTGACAAGCGCGGCATCGGCTTGTGCCGCCGCACGCGCGCTTTCAGCGCGTGCCTCGCGATCTGCTCCAGCCTGGCGCTCGTTGGCCAGCCGCTCTTCATCGATCTTCTTTACTGTGATGATGCGGGCATCTTCGGCCATCTGCACGGCCTCACGCGCCACCGTGCCAATGGGCTTCTTTCCCGCCTTGCCCTTCAGATAGCCCTCTGCGTTCTCCAGGCCCTGAACGGCCTTTTGGAAGGTTTCGGGGGCATACCTCTCAGCGCCGGTCCAGCGTGCAATCTGGACAGCGTTTCGCGCCTCGTAGAGCTCCAATGGCACCTTCGAGTCCAGCCGCAGGGGCTTGATCTCGGATGGGTTCACGTTCAAGGTGTACTGGCCCCGCTGTAAGAGCTCGTACTTCGCGTCGACCTCTTCGATCGTTCCGACCGTGTTTTTCCGGACGAAATTCTCCATGACCACGACGTCGCTAGGTTGAGTTACCGCGAAATAGGGTTCAGCAGTAACAATCAAGCCGAACGACTGCAACTCCGTGGTGGCATCCAGCTTGGTCTTGTCGCCATTCAAGAGCACTTCGCCAACGTTGGTGGCACGACCCTCGGGGGTGATGGCCCACATCACATAGGTCAGGTACTCGGGACCAAACATGGTGGCGGGCTGCAGCTTCTCCATGCGCGCGTTGATCTTGATCACGCCTTGTTTGCTCTCCACCCTGGCTTCGCCCCGCGCCTCAGGCAGAAGCAGCGTTCCGCGGAAATCGATCTCCGTGGATCCGCTGCGGTGATTGTAGTTAATCGCCTTCGTGGTCCGGGCTACGACGGTTACGCGATAGATAGGCAGCGAGCCAGTGGCCATCGGGTTCACATTCGCGGTTGACTGCTGCACGGGGTTGGGAGCTTGAGGTGCCTGGGCCGCCAATAGTCCACAGACCGTCAGGAACGCGCTGATGAATTTCATCATTTGTCCTCTCTGTATTCGTTTCGCTCGGCTAGCGCTCTCGCACCGGGTACTTGTTCAAGAGATTCATCAGGGCTGTGGCCGATTGGGGAGCACGTCGCCCGCTGGTCACGATGTCCCGATTCTCCAGTTTCTTGCCGTAGAGGGTGGCGTTGTCATCCAGATCCTGCCGCAGGGTGGCTCCTTCGAGAGCAAGACCGGCAAACAGGCCCTGGGACCGCGACCATGAGAGAATCTCCGCGTGCATTTGGGCGTCGGTTTGAGCTGTCGCTGTCCGTCCCACGGGGCCAGCTGCAACCGAGCCTTCAGCGCCGAGAGTGAACTTGCTGGAAAGCAGCTTGTCCCTTCCCCCCGCATTCATCACCAGCATGATCAAGTCCGTCTCTGATCCGCCGATCTGGAAGCCGAAGCTGCCACCTTCGATGCGGATGGTGCCGGGCGCCGACCAGCCCGTGCCGTTGGCGTTGCGGCAGGACAGATAACCCTTGCCGTACTTGCCTCCGACGATGAATGCCGCGGTCTTGAGACCGGGCACGATGACGATGCAATGCGCGCGCTCGAGCAGATCCTGCGGAATCCCCTTGTCGGGCATCGCCATGACCTCGGAGAAGACCGTCGCAGCCTCGCCCAACCGTTTGGCAGGCTCCTTGTCGATCGCCATCAATGACGTTGTTAGGGCCAAGGCGGCCACGATCACTAATCTCATTTGTTTGTGCTTCTTTCTATCGCACATGCTTGATGCGACGTCCTTGCTAGTGCACGGTTGGCGCCATCTCCGGCCGCCCGGCGACGGGCAATGCGGCAACCGTGCAGGCAAAGCGTTTTGTGAGGAGACCTCGGCAACTGCGCAAGGTTATTGACACTGGCAGACGAGCG
>JBEKHU010000414.1:0-4237 GCA_050012115.1 Bryobacteraceae bacterium
TGGAAGCCTTCCAGATCAGCGGCGAACCCCTGTATGCCGGGGTCGCCCGCGACATCTTCGAATACGTTCTGCGCGACCTGCGCCATCCCGACGGCGGCTTCTACTCCGCCGAGGACGCCGACTCCGCTCCCGACCCCGCGAATCCTACTCAGAAGAGCGAGGGCACCTTCTACCTTTGGACGCGCGACGAACTCGACACCCTGCTCGGATCCGATCGCGCCGCCCGTTTCGCCCGCCTCTTTGGTTGCCGCGACCACGGCAACGTGGACCACGATCCCCACGGCGAGTTCGCCGGCCGCAATATCTTCTATCAGGCCCAGCCAGTCTCCGGCAAAGGCGTTGCCCAGCTCGCCGAGTGGAAACGGATTCTCCTGGACGCCCGCTCGCGCCGCCCCCGCCCCCATCTCGACGACAAGGTGCTGACCTCCTGGAACGCCCTGATGATCTCCGCCTTCGCTCGCGGCGCGCAGGTCTTCTCCACGCTCGATCCCGCCGCCGCCGTGCGCTACCGCGATGCCGCCACCACTGCCTGCCGCTTCGTCATGAACAATCTCTACGACGCCACGACAGGAACGCTCTACCGCCGCTGGCGCGACGGCGAGCGTGCCATTGAAGCCTTCCTCGACGACTACGCGGCCCTCGTTCAGACGCACCTCGATCTCTATGAAATGTCGTTCGACCCAAGCTACCTCGATCTGGCCCGCCGTCTCGCCGACGCCATGCTGGAACGCTTTGAGGACCCCGCCGGCGGCTTGTATTCATCGGTTGAATCCGCCGATCTCGTGCTGCGTCTCAAGGAGGACTACGACGGCGCCGAGCCGGCCGGCAACTCGGTCGCCGCTGGCGCACTGCTCCGGCTCACCGCCTACACCCGCCACGAGCCGTATCGCGATGCGGCGCTGCGCATCCTCGACGCCTTTGCTTCCCGCCTCAACCAGCAGCCGCTGACGCTGCCCCAGATGCTCTGCGCCTGGATGTTCGAGCTTGCGCCCAAGCGGCAGGTGGTGCTCGCCGGCCCCGCGCCCGAGCCGTTCCTCGCCGCTATGCACAGCCGTTTCCTGCCCGCAACCCTGGTCTTCGTCAACCCGCTCGAAGGGTCTTTGAGCGTGATGCGGCCCATCGGCGGCCGGACCGCCGCGTACGTCTGTGAGAACTACGCCTGCCAACTGCCCGTGACGTCGGTCGAGGAGTTCACGCGGCTGCTGGAGGGCCGGTAGTCTGCCTTCTCCGTTTCCGCTACACTGGCCTCATGTCGCGACAAACGACCTTTAAGGGCGGCCCGCTGGAACTGGCCGGGCCGGAGTTGAAAGTGGGTGACCAGGCCCCCGATTTCAGCGTCGTGGATAAGACCCTCACGGACGTGTCTCTGGCCGGGACCGGCCACGGCGTCCGCGTGTTCAGCGTGGTCCCTTCGCTCGATACGCCGGTCTGCGACATGCAGACCAAGCGCTTCAATGACGCGGCGGCCAAGCTGCCGGGCGTCACCTTCTACACCGTTTCCATGGACCTGCCGTTCGGCCAGAGCCGCTGGTGCTCGAGCTTCGGGGTGGACAATGTAAAGATGCTCAGCGACCACAAACACGCCAGCTTCGGCGAGCACTACGGCACACTGATTAAGGGCTGGCGCATCGAGTCTCGCGCCATCTTCGTGGTCGACGCGGACAACGTCATCCGCTACGTTCAATACGTGCCCGAGATGGCCGAGCATCCCGACTACGACGCGGTCATCGCGAAGGCCAAGGAACTGGCGGGCTGACCGCAGTCCATGCTCAGGGCTGCGCTGCTGGCGGTGGAGGTGGCGACGATGTTCGTCGTCGTCCCGCTGCTCTTCTACTACCGCGTATTGCCCAACTATCCGGTCCCGTTCCTGGCCGTGTGCGTGCTGGTGATCTACCTGTTCCTGCGCAGGGACACGTCGTTCGACCGGCGGCATTTGTGGAAAATGGCCATTGTGCGGAAGGGACTCAAGCCCATCCTCGTCCGCGCGGCGGTGCTATGCACGGTGATCGGGCTGGGGGTATGGGTGTTCATGCCCGAGCGGCTGTTCAGCTTCGTGCGGCGCGCTCCGTTGTTCTGGGCCGTTGTCATGGTGCTGTATCCGCTGCTCTCGGTCTATCCGCAGGAGGTGTTCTTCCGCGCCTTCTTCTTTCACCGCTACCGCCGGCTTTTCGGCCAGGGAGTGGCGACCGTGATCGCCTCGGCGGTGCTGTTCGGTTTCGTGCACATCGTCTTCGGCCACTGGATCTCGATCCTGCTGAGCGGCGCCGGCGGCTTTTTGTTTGCCCGCACCTACTTCCACTCCGGTTCGCTGGCGCTGGCCTGCATCGAGCACGCGCTGTACGGCAACTTCATCTTCACGATCGGCCTGGGCGAGTTCTTCTACCACGGCGCGCGTCGCTGAGAGCCGAACCGCGTCTGTTACCGAGCCGCGGCTACAAGGAGTGGTCCTGCTGCTCGCATGATTCAGTGGATCTCCAACTCAGGCTAGTGCTCCGCCCGTGTGATGTTGTGCCGCTCCCGGAGACCACTCCCTTCGGTCATGGCTCGGATCGGAGCGCTAGCGCGGACGGTGGAACCAGGCGCGCCAGATGGCCGCCATGCGGCCGCTCTTGGGCAGGCGGGATTCTACGCACGGCTCGCCGCCGCCGAGCTGCCGCGCTGCGTCGATCAGCGCCTGCAATCGTTCCTCATGCCGCGGAACCAGCCGGAAACGGCGCGCCACTTCGACGCGGGCCCGCCGGACCAGTTCCAGGTCGAGATCGTTCAGAGCGGCCAATTCGCGGTACAAGCGCGGGCCGCAGGCCTTCTCGATCGCGGCGCGGCGCCCGGCGAGCGTGGCGCCGGCCGGGCACGTGACGTTAGCCGGAGCGGCGGCAATGTCGAAGTTCGGGAAAGCCGGATGCCAGAAGTACTGTCCGGCGACCAGGCTTTCGCGGAAGCAATCGACGACGCCCAGCAACGAGGCGTCGAGCATCGTCTCCGTGGCGCGGGCGAGGTCGCCGGGGCCGGGAGGGCGCGTGTAGGCGCCGTCGGTGGCCAGCATGTTGACCTGCGGATTGTTGGCGATGTGCGGGTGTTTGTCGAGCAGTTCCCGGAAGAAGCCACGCAGGTCCGCCTCGTGGGCCAGCCGGCTCAACGGGTCGTCGGAGGGTTCACCCTGCTGGAAGAAGGTGTAGATGGACCGCAGGCGGTCGATCGGGTCGCGCAGGAACAGCAGGTCGAAAAACACGAAACCCGGCGCGTGGGGCCGCGGATAGCGCAAGTGGTGGCTCGAGATAGCCTGCAGTTCGGGGCGTTCGTGGACGAAAGCCAGCAGCTCGGCGGCCGACAGTTGGGCGTTTCGGCTGTCACCTTCGAAGTGCGCGAAGCTTTGCGGGAAGTTTTTCTGGAGAAGGTTCTCGACCGTCGTGCCGGCGTTCTTGAAGATGTGATAGTGCAGGATAACGAAGCGCATGAATCTCTGACCTGTCCAATCCGCACAGCGCCGGGCGAGAATCCACGCCGGCGCCGCTCAAACAATTGTAATCCTGCGCCGGAGGAGGACGGCCACGTCGGCCCGGCACATCCGGCAGGCGGCACTGTCCGGACGCGATTCCGGGAGACCGGAAAGGGTCTGTTTGGCGGCCGGGCGGCGCTTGCTGCAAGAGGGGAAGAAGGCAAGAGTGTTGCCTGTTTTGGCAACAACATAGATGACTGACCAACCCGATCCAATTGCGGTCTCCTTGCCGCAGCCCACTCTGTCTGGTTTAGGAGTAGACTGTCCTAGCGCAGGAATGGCCTACCGCAGGCCCAGCCCACGCAAGTGGATAGCAATCGTGCTCAGTGTTTACGGGGATGAGAGTTCGGATGAGAAGAAACAGCGCGTTTTTGCTGTTGCTGGGATTATTGGTTCGGATGAAATGTGGGAGCGTCTTGAATCGCAGTGGCTAGCGCGAACTCACGGGATTCCATTCCACGCCAATAATTGCGACAGCGACTGCGGCGATTACGCCAAAACGCCACACGTTGAGAACAAGACCCTGTATCGAGACCTCGCCGTTCTGCTGGCGGGCAGTGGACTGGGCGGATGGGCATTCGTGATGGACCTCGCCGCGCAACGGCAAGTCTTTCCCGACGCCCCAGACATCGCCTACTATAGATGCTTCGTTGAAGTTCTCGAAGCGATGCGGATCTGCGCTGCTAATAATCACGAGGCCGTGAAATTCACTTTCGATATGAGGCAGGAGAGTGAGCATAA
>JBEKHU010000415.1:0-4232 GCA_050012115.1 Bryobacteraceae bacterium
GGTCGCGAGAATGCGCTTTTCCGCATCGCTGCCGGCGAGCGGCGGATATTCGAGGCGCTCGGGCAGCAGGATTTGCGAGTGGGTCTGGGCGCGGGCGGACATGCCCATCAGGATGAATGAGAGCGCAAGGAAGATGCGCGGCATCAGGATGGACAGGAGCTGGGAAACGATGCGTGGCATGGCGTGCTCGCATTCTACAAGGACCGGGCGGCGGGTTGCCGAGCGTACGAGTCCGCGGCGACTATGAAAACACGACAACACATTCGCTCCCTCACGGTCGCGGCTCAGAAACGGACGGGGCAGAAACAACGCACCCGCTCCCGGTCGCGGCTCAGTCACGTCGGCTCAGCGGACTAGGCTTGCGCTTTGCGGAGCAATTCGGTCAACGCCGGCACGACCTCGAACAGGTCGCCCACGATGCCGTAGTCGGCGCTTTCAAAGATCGGCGCGCTGGCGTCCTTGTTGATGGCGACGATGGTCCGCGCGCCCTTCATGCCGACCAGGTGCTGGATCGCTCCGGAGATGCCGACGGCGATGTAGAGCTTAGGGGCGACGGTCTGGCCCGAGCTGCCGACCTGGCGCTCCATGGGCAGCCAGCCGTTGTCGCAGATGGGCCGCGAGGCGGCCAGCTCGGCGCCCAGCGCCGTCGCGAGTTCCTGGACCAGCTCGATGTTGCCCTCTTCGTGAATCCCGCGCCCGACCGCCACGATCAGCTCGGCGGCGGCGAGATCGAGTTCGCGCGCGGACTCGCGGAAGGGCGCCTCGGGGCTCTGGCGGATGGACATGTCATCAAGCGGCGGCGTGAGAACCTCAACCGGCGCCGAGCCACTCTCAACGGCGTCGGCGCGGAAGGAGCCGGCCTGTAGCGAGGCGAAGACCGGCCCCGCGTCGTCGACCGAATAATCCGCGTTCAGGCGGCCCTGAAAGAGCTGGCGTTCGAGAATCAGCTCACCCTGCTCGACGCGGAAGCCCGTCACGTCGCTGATCAAAGGACGTCCGGCGCGCGCGGCCAGGCGCGGGGCGAAGTCGCGCACGCGGTAGGTGTGCGGCAGCAGCACCACGTCCGGACGCGCCCGCGAGATGAGCCACTCCAGCGCGGCGGTGGCGCCGTCGGCGGTGTAGCTCGCCAGGCGCTCGTGCTCGAGTGAGTAGACGCGGTCCAGCGCGCACGCGGCCAGCTCCGCCGCGAGGGGCGCGGTTCCGTGCCCGAAGACGACGGCCGCGACGGGCCGGCCCTGCGCGCGGGCGAGCTGTTGCGCGGCGGCCAGCGTCTCAAACGACATCCGGTTCCACACGCCCGCGGTCTGTTCGCAGATCACCAGAACGCCGCTCATAGCACGCGCACCTCGTGCCGCAACTTCTCAACCAGTTGCGCGGCCTGCTCCGCGGGCGATCCGGCCAGCATCTCAGTCTGCCGGCTGTGCCGCGGGGCGTGGACGCACCGCAGCCGCACCGCGCTCACCGGCGCGACGCCCAACTCGGCCGCGGTGAGCTTGCGGACCTCTTTGGTTTTGGCCTTTTTGATGCCCATCAGCGTGGCGTAGCGCAGGTGGCTGATGCCGCTCTGGATGGTCAGCAGCGCGGGCAAGGGCATGGAGACGTGCTGGAACCAGCCGTCCTCCAATTCGCGTTTGACCCGCACGCGACCGTCCTCAGTTTCGACCTGCATGACCATCGTGGCGTGCGGCAGACCCATCAGCTCGGCCATCACGACACCGGTCTGGGCCCAGCCGAAGTCGTCCGACTGCAAACCTGTCAAGACAAGATCAGGCTTTTCCGTTGTGGCGGCCGCGGCTAGCAGCCGTGCCAGCGCGAGCGTGTCCCAGGTCTCAGGATGGTCTTCCGCAACGTGGATGGCGCGGTCGGCGCCTTTGGCCAAGGCCTCGCGGATGACGGGCGCAACGCGTTCCGGGCCGGCGCACAGCGCGATCACTTCGCCACCCTGCTTTTCCTTCAGCTGGAGGGCGGCTTCGAGCGCATAGGCGTCGGGCTCGTTGATCTCCCAGCCGAGATCGTTTTCTTCGATCCATGACCCGTCCGGCTCGATAAACAGTTGCGAGTCACGCGCGGGGACCTGTTTGATGGCGACGAGAATCTTCATCGATATCCTCAACGAGATGAGACGAACGGCACTTGGCTCTAGCAAACAGCCTACACCGGGCGCGCGGCGGGTGCGCCGTCCCGAGGCCGGCTACTCGCAGTAGCGCTTGAAGACCAGGCTGCCGTTGGTGCCGCCGAAGCCGAACGAGTTCGACAAGGCGCATTCAAGCTTCATCGGGCGCGCCGCGTGGGCCACGAAATCGAGATCGCAATCCTCGCTCGGATTGTCGAGATTGATGGTCGGCGGAGCGATCTGGTCGCGGAGGGCGAGCACGGTCAGGCCGGCCTCCATGCCGCCGGCGCCGCCGAGCAGGTGGCCGATCATCGACTTGGTCGAACTGACGCACAGCTTGTAGGCGTGGTCGCCGAAGGCCCGTTTCACGGCCGCGGTCTCGATCTGGTCGCCGACCGGCGTCGAGGTGCCGTGGGCGTTGATGTAGTCGATGTCCGAGGGCTGCAGCCCGGCATCGCGCACGGCATTGCGCATTACACGGTAGGCGCCAGCGCCGTCGGGCGAAGGAGCGCTGATGTGGTAGGCGTCGCCGCCCATGGCGTAGCCCACGATCTCGGCCAGGATCGGCGCGCCGCGGCGTTTGGCGCCTACCAACTCTTCCAGGATGAGGATGCCCGAGCCCTCGCCGACGACGAAGCCGTCGCGGTCGCGGTCCCACGGGCGGTAGGCGCGCTGCGGCTCGTCGTTGCGCGTCGACAGGGCCCGCATGGCGGCGAATCCACCGATGCCCATGGGCGTGATGCAGGCCTCGGCGCCGCCGCAGATCATCGCCTCGGCATAGCCGTGCTGGATCAGGCGGAAGGAGTCGCCGATGCAGTGGGCGCTGGTCGTGCAGGCCGTCGACGTGGCCGAATTAGGCCCCTTGGCGCCGGTGCGGATCGAGACGTTGCCCGAAGCCAGGTTGATGATCGTCGCGGGGATGAAAAACGGCGAGATGCGATCGGGGCCCTTCTCGAGCAGCGTGCGGTGCTCGCGCTCGATCACTTCAAACGCGCCGATGCCGCTGCCGATGTAGACGCCGACCTGCTCCTCGTTCTCGGGCGTCACCTTCAGCCCGGAGACCGCCAGGGCCTCCTCCGACGCCGCGATCGCGAACTGGATGAACCGGCCGACCTTCTTCAGCTCCTTGCGTTCGATGAAGCGCAGCGGGTCGAAGCCGTCCACCTCGGCGGCGATGCGGCAGGCAAAGCGGCTGGCGTCGAAATGCGTAATCGGGCGCATGCCCGAACGCCCGGCGCAAACGCCTTTCCAGGTGTCTTCGGTGTTCAGTCCGAGCGCCGAGATCAGGCCGACGCCCGTTACAACCACTCGTCGTGGCAAGGGATACTCCTGCGAGGAAAGTGTTACAGAAATGAGGGCACGCGGCGGGGAGGCCGGGCTTGGTTAATCCTTGCCCTTTTTCTTCTCGATGTACTCGATGGCGTCCTTCACCGTCTTGATGTTCTCGGCATCCTCGTCCGGAATGTCCAGCTCGAAGTCCTCTTCAAACTTCATGACGAGCTCGACGATGTCGAGGGAGTCGGCGCCCAGGTCGTCCACAAAAGAGGCGGTCGGATCGACCTGCGCCTCGTCGACGCCGAGCTGCTCGACGATGATTTGCTTCACTTTATCTGCGACAACGGACATGTCACCTCCAAATGCAACCACAAAGCTCAGATTCTATCGGGAAGAGGAGCAGTTTGCAACGCAGAGTTAGAAATCCGAAAATCCAGACGCTTCCGCCACCGGTCTTCCCTGCCGGATTCTTCCGCGCCCCGCCCTGCCTTCCCCATCATGCCAGCATCGGGGGCGCTTCGTCTCGGCTGGCGTGTCTTGCGATACTGGAAAGCATGCGCGCCGGCCGCTTCTTCGCCGCTTTTTCGATGTCTTATCTGCTGGTGGTTGCGCCGCTTTCCGGCTGGTGGGCGGAGGGCCACCGGATTGTCGCGGCCATCGCGGAGCAGCGGTTGAATCCAAAGGCGCGGGCGGCGGTGGCCGCCATTCTGCCCGAGGGACAAACGCTGGAGTCGGTCGCGGCGTGGGCCGACGAGGTGCGCAAGGATCGCCGGGAGACCGGTCCGTGGCACTATATCGACATTCCCACCGACGCCGCGCGCGGCGACTGGGCGCAGTATTGCCC
>JBEKHU010000416.1:0-4229 GCA_050012115.1 Bryobacteraceae bacterium
GGTCGAGGTCGGGGAATCCACCGGCGCTCTGCCGCAGATGCTGAACAGCGTCGCGGAGTTTTATGAAGAGGACGTTGGGACGCGGCTGCAGGCTTCGCTGGCGCTGATCGAGCCGGCCATCATGATTTTCATGGGCATCTTCGTGGCGTTCGTGCTGGTGTCCTTGTATCTGCCCATCTTCTCCCTCGCGGAGAGCTTTAGCTGACGAGGCGCAATATGGCCACAGACCCAGTCAAGACGATCGATCCCGAACAGGAAGCGGCGGAGGCGCGCCGGCTGGCCGAGCGCTACTGCTGCGAGTATGTCGACCTCAAGGTCACTAAGATCGACCACGAGCTGTTCAAAACGGTTCCGGTCGACCTGATGTTCCGCTACAACTTCGTACCGCTGGCGGCGCATAACGGAACGCTCGAGATTGCGTTGGCCGATCCGCGCCGTCTGAACCTCATCGACGAGCTGGCGATTCTGCTCGAAAAGAAGCTGAAGGTGTGCGTCGCCAGCCTGTCGCAGATCTCCGACCTGCTGAAGAAGACCGAACAGTCGCAGCGCGTGCTCGAAGAGGTGACCGAAGGATTCGCGCTCGATGTCGTCGGCGACGAGGACAGCGCCGACGAGACGCTGTCGATCGACAAGCTCGCCGCCGCCGACACCGAAATCGCTCCGGTGATCAAGCTGGTGGATACGACCATCTTCAACGCGCTCGAGCGCCGCGCGTCGGACATCCACATCGAGACCCGCGACACGGAGGTCGCCATCAAGTACCGCATCGACGGCGTGCTGCAGTACGCCATGCCGCCCATCGCGAAGGAGTGGCACTCGATGATCCTGAGCCGCATCAAAGTGATGTCGGAGCTCGACATCGCCGAGCGGCGCGTGCCGCAGGACGGGCGCTTCCGCGTCCGCTACAAGAAACGCCTGATCGACTTCCGCGTCTCGATCATGCCGACGATCTACGGCGAGGACGCGGTGCTGCGCGTTCTCGACAAAGAGTCGATGAGCGAAAAGTTCGCCAAGCTCACCCTCGACGTGGTGGGTTTCATGGACCGCGACCTGGTGCGCTTCCGGCGCTATATCAAGGAGCCATACGGGATGGTCCTGGTGACGGGGCCGACCGGTTCGGGCAAGACGACCACGCTGTATGCCGCGGTGAGCGAGATCAAGAACGACGAAGACAAGATCATCACCATCGAGGACCCGGTCGAATACCAGATCAAGGGCATCACGCAAATTCCGGTGAACGAGAAGAAGGGGCTGACGTTCGCCCGCGGGCTGCGTTCGATTCTGCGCCACGATCCGGACAAGGTGATGGTCGGCGAGATCCGCGACCATGAGACCGCTCAAATCGCCATCAATGCCGCCCTCACGGGCCACCTCGTGTTCACGACCGTCCACGCCAATAACGTTCTCGACGTCATCGGGCGCTTTCTGAACATGGGCGTGGAAGCCTACAACTTTGTCTCGGCGCTGAATTGCATCCTCGCGCAGCGACTCGTGCGCGTGATCTGCACGCACTGCAAGAAGCGCGTGTATTACGACGACGATTTCTACGTGCAGAGCGGGCTCGACCCGGTGAAGTGGCGCGAGATCCCGGTTTATGAAGGACAGGGCTGCTTCGAATGCAGCGGCACGGGCTTCCGCGGACGCACGTCGATCCACGAATTGCTGGACCTGAGCGAGCGCATCCGCCAAATGATTCTGGACCGGCGGCCGCCAATCGAAATCAAACGCGCGGCGCGCGAAGAGGGCATGACATTCCTGCGCGAGTCCGCGATCGAGAAGGTCATCCAGGGCACGACGACTTTGCGAGAGATTAACAAGGTGACCTTCATCGAGACCTGATATGACGCTGCTGCAGAGACTGAAAAGGCTCGTCCAGGATCCACCCCCGCAGTTTGCCTTCGAGATCTCCTGCGAGGGGCTGGCCTGGGCCGAACCGGAGCGGTCCGCGGACACGATGGTGTTTCCCGTGCTCGAAGGCGCGCTGCAGATCAATCCCGTCAAACCGAATTTCACCGACCTCGGCTGGCTCAGGCAGGCGTTGAACCAGGCCGTCCCTCCCGCGCCGAAGCCGCACCAGCGCCTGGCCGTGCTGGTGCTCCCCGACTACTGCGGACGCGTGGCGGTCCTGGACTTCGATTCCTTTCCGGCGATTGCCGAGGAGCAGAACGCCCTGGCGCGCTTCCGCATCAAGCGGACGGTTCCATTTGAGATCGAAGATGCGCTGGTGGCGTGCTATCCGCAAGCGCGCAAAAATGGCTCGAAGAAGATCGACGTAGTCACGGTCGCGATCAGCCGCGAGATCGCCACTGAATACTTAACCCCGTTCCACTCAGCCGGCTTTCAATGCGGGGTCATCACAATCTCCGGCCTGGCGGCGCTCTCGCTGGACGACGCCTGTCCGGACGCCCCGCAGCAGTGGATCCAGGTGAAGCGGGCCGGCCGTGTGCTGACCGTCTGCCTGGTGGATCGCGGCATTCTGCGCATGTTCCGCTGCGTCGAACTCGATCATGCAACGCTGGATGAAATGATCGAAGTCCTGGCGCCGACCATCGCCTATGCCGAAGACGAATTCGGAGCGCGGCCCGCGCGGTTGAGGCTGTGTGGTTTCCCGGCGCAGGATCGCGATGGCGACCTGCTGGGCGCCGAACTAAGTCTGCCCGTCGAGCGCGTCCGCTCGCCGCTTGGCGCGCCCAGCGCCGCCACCGCCGGACTGTTCGGCGTCCTCGCCACGATGGAGGTGAACTGAGGCGTTATGAGGGGACCCTGGATTCCCGTCAATCTCTCCGCGGAGAAGTTCAAGCGGGACCGCGTGTTGATGATCGCCTTGGGGCTCGCGGCGGCGGTGCTGGTCGCGACGCTGGCCGTTCAGACAAGGGTCATCCTGCGCGAGCGCGACGCCGCGCGCAACGACCGGGAAGCGCTGGTGAGGCTGGATACGCAGTTGCAGACGCTGGATGGCGACTACAATCGGCTGGCCGCACAGTTGCGGCGGCCGGCCAGCACAATCGTCATCGACCGCAGCGCCTTTCTGAACGTGTTGCTGCAGCGCAAAGGCATCAGTTGGACCCGGCTTTTTTCGGACCTGGAAGCAGTCTTCCCCGCGGCGGTCCGGCTGGTAGTCGTTCGTCCCTATCTGACTGCCGACAATCAAGTCCAACTCGACTTGGTGGTGGGCTCGGCAGCGCCGGAACCGGTGATTCAACTGATCCAGCAGCTCGAGGGCTCGCCGGTCTTCGGTGCGACCTCTGTGCTCAGTTTCGCGCCGCCGTCGCAGAACGAGCCTCTCTATCGCTATCGCGTGAGTGTCAGCTATGCGCAAAAGCTTTAGCGTGCCTGCCAACTTCAACTGGCGACGGCTGGTGCCGCGCGGATCCGCGGACCGCCTCCCGATCTTGCGCATCGCGATTGGCGCTTTGCTGGCGGCGAACCTCGCCGCGATGTGGTTCGTCTTTAGCCCGCCGGGAGGGTCTTTAGAGAACCTCGAGAGCCAGCTCGTGACAACCCGCCAGCAGATCATGGCGCGGCAGATGGCCATCGCGCGCCTCCACCGCACGCTCGACAAGACCGACCAGGCGCGCCTGGCCGGGGACGCCTTTCTGAGCCAGTATTTCCTCCCGCGCCGCCACGCTTATTCGCGGCTGGAGGTCGAACTCGGCGAAGCCGCGAAGGCGGCCGGCATCAAGGATAAGGGCCGCAGCTACAGCTATGAACCGGTCGAGGGCAGCGACACCCTGGGGATGCTCTCGATCACCGCGAATTACGAAGGAACGTACGCCGACCTGATCCTGTTTCTGAACCGTATCGACCGCGCCAAACGTCTCCTGATTCTCGAGGCGCTGCAGGCCCAGCCTTTGCAGGGCACGCCGCTCCTGGCCATGACGATGAAGCTCAACGCTTTCTTCCGCTTCGATGGACTGCAGAACGAACGGCCAGAGAAAG
Organism: Bryobacteraceae bacterium; assembly: GCA_050012115.1. Taxonomy (GTDB): domain Bacteria; phylum Acidobacteriota; class Terriglobia; order Bryobacterales; family Bryobacteraceae; genus CAIVVT01. Next base: position 3,940 of record JBEKHU010000416.1, read on the forward strand.
GCGAGGAAGGCCAGGCAGCCGCCGGGAATTCGGAACCTGAGTCCGGGCCGATTGTGCCCGTGAAAGAGGTCCGGCGATGAGCGGCGGTCTGAAAATCGGAGCGGAACCCCGCAAGGTCGCGGCTCTGGCCGGGCTCCTGGTTCTGGCCGCGGCGATCTACTTCTGGAATTCGCGCGACAGCAACGGACCGGCAGCGTCCGTGAAGGCGGCTGGGCCGCCCCGCGCTTCGCTCAAACAGGCGCTGCAGACCCCGCAGGGCGCGGAGGCGGAGGTGGACGCGGCGGCGAAGA
>JBEKHU010000417.1:0-4217 GCA_050012115.1 Bryobacteraceae bacterium
GCGTGCCCCAGGAGACCAGCGCGGCCACGCCCTCGTCGCGGTAGAAGTTATTGGCCTTCACCCGCTGTTCGCGCTGCTGGCGCATAGCGAGCATCTGGGGGTTGGGCGGAGCCCCCGGCGCGCCGGCACGCGGGGGGCCGCCGAACATGCCGAACTGGCCTGGCTCGGGAGCCATCTCCAGGTCGGCCAGTTCCTGGGCGGTGTAGCGGCTGGACATGGGCTTCTCGATCAGATCCTGGGGGCGGGGCGCCTGGGTGAGGACGATCTTGCCCTTGAGCTTGCCCTTCCACTTGGCGATGTCCTCGTCGGACTGAATGGCGGCCAGGACCGGCTCGTCGACGAGCACGCCGCTGGTGGATTGCGACCAGGCGAGGGCGAAGCCGTAGAGCGGCTGGTAGGAGGGTTCCACCAGGTTGGCCGTAAAGCGCTGGTTCTGCCACGAGCGGCCGAACTTCCAGCTTTCGAGGTGGGCGTCGGTCAGGCCCCATTCCTGCAGGCTCTTCACGGCCCAGTCGGCGGCTTTCTTGAAGTTCGGGGCGCCGGCCAGGCGCGGACCGTAGGCGTCGCTCAACCAGAACATGTGCTCCATGACCTTGGAGTTCTGGAGGGCCTCCTGCTTGATCCTGTAAATGGTCTCGAGATCGACCTTCTCCTGCGCGGCGGCGACGAGGGCAACGGCCACGCCGAATACGAATAGACGGAGGGTTCGCAGCATGGATTTGTTACTTAGATTAACAGGCGATCCGGTCCTTTTGTAAGTTACCGGCCGGCGGTCCAGAGCACGGCCCGGGCGACAAGCTCACGGTACCAGGGATTCTCGTGGGCCTCGCGTCCGTGGCCCAACTGGATGTAGACGACGCGGGACTTTTTCCAGGGCCCGATCCAGGCCAGCGGCGGGTCGGAGGTGGGGTGGTTGGTGGTGAGCAGGACCTCGAGACCGGGGGCGCGCCACATGCCCTTGTAAGTTTCGTCGTGGATGTACATGGGGCTGAGGCCCTGGACGATGGGGTGCTGACCGACGGGCGTGACATCGATGTCCTGGTCGTGCAGGTAGGTAGAGGCTTTAACGGGCGGCTCGTCGTGCAGCAGGTAGCGTCCGCCGACGACCTCCTGCCACCACCAGGGCCAGGTCTGGAAGTCGGCGATGGCATGGTGCAGCACGACCAGCCCGTGGCCGGATTCGAGGAACGCCTGCAGATTCTTGCGCTGCGCTTCGGGCACGTCCTGAACGAGGTCGTAGAGCACGATGACGTCATAGGCCTTGGCGAGGTCGCCGAAGAATGCGATCGGGTGGGGATTCACGTCGACGACGATGTCGCGCCGGCCGTCGAGAACGGCGTACAGCGACTGCTCGTGGTTGTGGCCGCCGGCGACCAGCAGCACGCGCACGGCGCCCTTGTCCTTCGGGTCGAGCGGGATCGCGGCGGGCAAGGTGACTTTGGACGTGGCGGCCCATTCGACGCCGCGGGCGAACGAGACGACAAAGCCGGGGGCGATCATGGCCGCGACGTCGTGGCCCAGAGCGGTGTAGAAGACGCGCCCGTCGCCGAAGCGATTGGTCCACAGGAGCGGCTCATCGCGGCCCGTGCCGCCGATGGCGGGGTCGTCGAGGGCCGTAGCCAGGACCTGCACGCCGGGGCGCATATGGTGGTTGTGATACAACTCGTCGCTGACCCGGAAAGTGGGTGCAAGCCCGGCGGCGATGGGTTGGGCGGGGTCGCGCCACTGGACGTCGAAGAGATGGCGCGGAGCGTGGCCGGTCTTGGGGTCGGCGGCGGACCAGGTGGCGCCGACGAGGGCGGCCCAGTCGCTCCAAGCGGGCTGGACGAGGCCCGTCGGGCGGTGGCCCGGGCCGAGCACGGGCATGTCACCGAAGGGATAACTGGCGGCGTGGACGGCGGCCAGACCCTTACCGGAGCGGACGAAGGCGGCGACGGCCTGCTCGGCCGTATCGCCCCAGCGCGGGCCGCAGTAATCGCTGACCAGGACATCGTATGGACGCAGCGTTTCGGAGTTGAGCCCCGAGGGCTCCTCGGTGACGCGCACGTCGAAGCGGCCGGAGGCTTCGAGGATGCGCTTGAGAAATGGCGTGGTGCTGCGCCAGTCGTGGTTATTGCGCCCCGACAGGATCAGAACGCGAATCTTGCCCGGTTGAAAGAACGGGGAATCGCCGGAGGCGGTGGCGACCTGGGCCTGAGCGGTGAAGGCAAACAGGCCCGTTAAGAGAACGACAGCCGCGGAGCGCATGGCTTAGACATCCCAGCGCGGATCCCACATGACGCGCCGCCCTTCCTTATAGGCGATGTTGCCGATGTGGCAGGCCATGGAGCCATAGTGACCGTCGACGACGTTGGCGTTGGGCGTCTGGCGCGAGCGGACACAGGCCAGGAAGTTGCCCATGTGCGGCGGCTCGGGACCGGGCTGGCAGGTCTCCGCCGGTCCGCCGCCGGCGGGCAGGAAGCGGCAGTGGCCGCGGAAGATGTTCAACCGCCCGCCTTCGCCAAAGAAGACGATGTCGGCGGACTCGGCCGGGAGCAGGTCAGTGATAGTGGCCTCGAAGGTGACGTTCAGACCGCCGGGGTAGTCGAGGATGAAGTTGATGTTGTCGGGCGTGTCGCGGCCGTCGTTGTACTCGTAGATGCCGCCCAGCGCGACGGCGGAGAGCGGCTTATCGACGTTGAGATACCAGTGGACGACGTCGACCATGTGGACGAACAGGCCGCCGGTCTGGCCGCCCGTGGAGATGTCCCAGTAGGAGAAGCGATTGAAGTAGCGCTTGGGATCCCAGGGGATCTTGGGCAACCAGCCGAGCCACATGTCCCAATCGAGGTCGGCGGGTTTAGTCTCCATGCCGGCGGGGGGCTTCTCGAGATAGCCGCCGTTGGCATTCCAGACGGTGCGGACCAGGTGGACTTTGCCCAGGCGGCCGGTGTCGACGAAGGTTTTCTTGGCTGCCAGGAAGGGCTCGGTGCTGCGCTGCTGCACGCCGACCTGGAGCACGCGGTTGGCCTGTTTGACGGCGGCCACCATGGCTTGGCCCTGCATGGGCAGGGAGGTCATGGGCTTCTCGACGTAGACGTCCTTGCCGACATGACAGGCATCGACGCTGATATGGGCGTGGTGATGATCGGTGGTGGCGACGATCACGGCGTCGATATCCTTGCGCTCGAGCAGTGCGCGATAGTCCTTGTGACGCTGGACGGGCGTTCCGATGGCCTTCTCGGCTTCGTCCATGCGCTGATCCCAGGCGTCGGTAATGGCGACGAATTCGGCGCCGCCAGCCTGGCGGGCCATATTCACCAGGTGCTTGCCGCGGCCGCCGCAGCCGATCAAACCAAGACGCACGCGGTCGCCGGCGGCGGCCACGCGCAGCGCGCCGGCAGCGGTGGCGGCTCCGGCGAAGAAGGTCCTGCGTGAAAGATCGTTGGACATAAGTAACTCCCCAGGAGAGTCTATCGCTCCCAGGGCCGCGCGTGTGGAGGGAGAATGGCTGTGTTATGTACTCACGACTCACGTTCGCAATGCTGGCCGGTGCCATGATGCTCGCGGCGGCGCCGCTTCCCGTGCGCGGCATCCGGTTGTCGGCGCCGATGCCGGGCGAAGTGCAGCGGATGACGAAGTTCATCCGCGAGGTGCTGGTGAGAGAGGGCGTCAACACGCTGGTACTAGAGATCAATTACCGCTACCAGTTCCAGCGGCATCCGGAGGTGGCGGACGCGGACGCGCTGAGTCTCGAAGACGCGCGGGCGATTGCCGCGGCGGCGCGCGAGGCGGGCATCGAGCTGATCCCGCTGGTGAACCTGCTGGGGCACCAGTCGTGGGCCAAGAAGACATTCGGGCTGCTGAAGGCGCATCCGGAGTTCGACGAGACGCCGGAGTTGTACAAGGACAACGAGGGGATCTACTGCCGCAGTTACTGTTTGCTGCACCCGCGGGTGCACGAGGTCGTGTTCGACGTGATCGATGAAATCCTGGAGGCCTTCCAGGCCGACGCGTTACATGCCGGCATGGACGAAGTGTTCCTGATCGGCGAGGAGAGCTGCGCGCGCTGCAAGGGGAAGGACAAGGCGCAGTTGTTCGCGGGCGAGGTGCGGGCGATTCACGACCACCTGGCGGCGCGGGGACGGCGGCTGTGGATCTGGAGCGACCGGCTGATCGACGGGAATACGACGGGCATCGGAGAGTGGGAGGCGAGCCAGAACGGGACGGCCGCGGCG
>JBEKHU010000418.1:0-4216 GCA_050012115.1 Bryobacteraceae bacterium
CGGCGCTCTCCTCGGCGTTGGCCGCGGTCTTCTGCGTCACCTGCTCCATCTGGGTGATGGCTTTGCCGATCTGCTCGATCCCTCGCGCCTGCTCCTGGCTGCCCAGGTTCACCTCATCGACCAGCGTCTTGACCTTGCCCGATTCCTCGGTGATCGCCCGGATCGCCGTGGCCACCTGGTCCACCTTGGTCTTGCCGTCGTTGGACTTGGCGATCGATTCCTCGATCAGCGCCGCCGTGTCCTTAGCCGCCTGGGCGCAGCGCTGCGCCAGGTTGCGCACTTCGTCGGCGACGACCGCGAAGCCCATGCCCGCTTCGCCGGCCCGCGCCGCTTCCACAGCCGCGTTTAGCGCCAGGATGTTGGTCTGGAAGGCGATCTCGTCGATGACTTTGATGATCTTGGCGATCTTGTCGCTCTGCGTGTTGATCTCGCCCATGGCCACCACCGACTGGTCCAGCGACTGGTTGGCTTGGACGAACTTGTGCTGCGACTGCGTCATCAGGTCGGCCGCCACGCGCGAGTTCTCGCTGTTCTTCCGGGCCATGGAATTGATTTCTTCGCTCGAGGCGGAAGTCTCTTCGAGCGAAGCCGCCTGCTCGGAGGAGCCTTGCGCCAGCGACTGGCTGGAGGAAGAAACCTGCGAAGCGGCGCTGGCCACCTGCTCGGCGCCTTCGCCCAACTCCCCAGCCAAGAGGCGCAGCGTGTTGCTGATGGCGCGCACGACCCAAACCACCACCCCGCCGACCGCGAGGCACACGCCGATCAACATGAAGGCGATCCAACGGCTGCGGGAGGACGTCGTCGCCCCGACCGTCACCGCTTCCGCCAGATGTTCTCTTTGATCCTGCTGTAACTGTTCACAGGCTTTCTGAATCTGGTCGGCGATGGCTATTGTCTTGTCTACCACTTCGTTAATCTCCGTGAAGCGGCCGGCAGCGCTCATTCGTACCACTTCCTGATAGAGCGGTTGCCAGGCATTGTTTTGGACCTGAATCGTCTCGACCGCCTGCCGTCCGCTCTCGGACGCCAACAGGGGCTTCATCTCGGTCGCCAGCTTATCGATGCGGGCAGAGTGAGAGGCGAACAGCGTCTTGCTCTTCTCCACCATCTCCGGTTCTTTCAGGACGGAATACAGGATCACGCCCCGTTGGGCAGTCCTGAGATAGGCGCTGGATGTCTCGATTTGTCCCCCCAATTCCGTATTCTTTGCCGTCTTATTCAAGGCGGCGTCCAACGCGTCACCCAGGGTACCCATGGAGGATAACGACGAGTACGCCAAGGCCAGCACCAGTAAGAGCAGACCTCCCACCCACAGCATCAGTTTCTTGCCAATGGTCATTTGCGATTTCATATTGTCATCTCCTTTTCTACTGTTTTCTACTAAAAACTTCGCAACCTTCCTATTGCACCTGCGCGTTCGGCGCATGCAGATCCTGGCTGGTCAACACCCGGTCGATCTCCAGCAGGATCTTCACCTTGCCCTTCACCTTGGCCATTCCCAGCAGATAGGGCATGGCCGTTCCATCGCCGAAGTCCGGCGTGTCTTCGATGTCGGCAGCCGCGAGATTGAGTAACTCGGCCACGCCGTCCACCACGATGCCCATCGACATGGGCCCCGCCTCTCCCGCGGCGGAAATCAGAAGTACACGAACTGAAGTTGCACGGTGAACTCGTTTGCGGGTTTGAGAGCCGAGCCGTTCTGCGGCATCGCGCGCAGATACTGGCAGGTCCACTTCAGGTTCTGGCCGCGGATGTAGTAATTGGCGCCGAAACCGGCGCGGTTAACATTCTTCGAGGCATTCGCCGCGGCGACATAGGCTTGCGTTTCATACTTCAGGAACGGCTGGATCTTGGCCTGGTGAACGTAATACGCCGCCTCCACCAGGAAGTCGTTCTGGTCAGGGATGGCGGTGAATTTGGTCTGGCCGTCGTAGTGATAGTACTGGAATTGACCCGCCACCTCGTCGCCCTGGTTGACGGGAATCGCGGCGGCGGTGTTGGCCGAGTATCCACGATAGGAACCCTGCCGGTCCAAACCGGCGTCGACCGCGAGGATCTTCTGTTTGCCGAGTCCGGTGCCGGTGAAGAGGTATCCCTTCTCGCGATCGAAGAAATCGTATTGCAGGTAGCCGGCGGTGCGCAGGGAATTGTGTGCGTTGGCGTCGCGTTCTCCGGCGAATGCGCCGACCCGGTACTGCAGGCGATCGTAGGCGAAGAATCCCTTGAACTGAAAGCCGAGGTCGCGCAGCGCGGACGATTGCGTGGCGGTGTTGGTCACAGTCGAGAGGGGGCTCACGTCCAGCGTGACGTAACTTAATGTGGATTGCAGCCCGTTGCGACTGAACGGAACGATGAAGAGACCACCGTCCACCTGGAACTGTTTGGTTGGCCGCCACTCCATCAGGGCGTCCTGGATGACGAATCCGGTAGCGAGGCCCTTGGGCGTGATGCCGAGCTTGGGATCGTCTGTTTCGAAGAAGAAGCTGATGTCTTCTCCCACATCACCGGCGAAGATGATGCGCGCGCGACGGAGGTAAAGGTTTTGTTGATAGTCTCGGGTGCCGGAAGAATCCTGGGTCCAATCGGCCCAGAGTTGGCCCTGGACGCCGAATTTGAAGGTCACGTCCTCGTTCTTGACAACGATTTGTGCGGAGGCCGGCACGGAATCAGCAGCAAGCATCAGGACGCACCCGATGCCGAATAACAAAGCACGCTGGAAGCGCGGGTTGAACATTTGACCACTCCCCATGATTCGTTCGGTTTGTCTTTCAGCTCAGCACGGACTCCAGCCCATGCAGATCCTGGCTGGTCAACACCCGGTCGATCTCCAGCAGGATTTTGACTTTGCCTTTCACCTTGGCCATGCCCAGCAGGTAGGGTGTGGCCGTTCCATCGCCGAAGTCCGGCGTGTCCTCGATGTCGGCCACTGCCAAGTTGAGCACCTCGGCCACGCCGTCCACCACGATGCCCATCAGCATGGGCCCCGCCTCGCCTTTCACCTGGACTACGATGATGCAGGTCCGCGGCGTGTACTCCTGCTCCGGCAGGCCGAACTTGAGCCGCAGATCCACCACCGGGATCACCTTCCCGCGCAGGTTGATCACGCCCTTGACGTGGGCCGGTGTCTGCGGCACCGCCGTGATGTCCTGGATGCCCATAATCTCCCGGACCTTCAGAACTCGAATTCCGAATTCCTCACGGCCGAGTTCAAACACCAGGTACTTGCCGCAGCGATCGTCGTTCTTGAGCGCCGCAGCCGGTTCCCTCTCTAGAACTGTCGATTCCATGTAGCTCCTTTCGGGAGTTTCTTCCGCCTCACGCGCCCCTCGAGGCCCGGCATGACCGGAAGCGGGCATCTTGAGAATCGCCCGCTCGCAGGTGGCGCTGACCTTCTGATCGGACCAAAACCCAGAAAACTTTATATATTCCTTTGAATTCCTCTGGGGCATTTCGGACCAGCCCCGGAGTCCGCGGCCTCCGTACTGCCGGTCTGGCTGCCCATGGATCAGGGAAGGCAAGCAGGCAGCGAAGAGGGCGCGATTGAACCGCTACCTCTTTAGGTCGAACGAGGTGCGCTTGTGATTGAGCGTAATGGCTTGCAGCCTGAAGAACCTACGGCTGCGGCTGGGAGTACACTAAATCGGACCCGGAAACTCCGGTCAACCCGTCGCCGCGAAGCCAGTAGTAACGCGGCAGCCTGGAGGGATCATGAACCGTCGTGAACTGCTGCAGGGGGCCGGCGCGGCCGGCCTGACCGCCGTCCTGAGCGCCGCCGATGCGCCAGTCACCGTGAGGGCTTTCGAGCCCGGAGGCGCGCCGGCGGCCGTGAATTGGCTGAAATCGCTGCTCTGCATTCAGCCCAACGGACGGCCGTTCGAGATCCTGCCCAAACCGAAAGGCGACGGCAGCGCCACCGTGGCCGCGCCGGACGGCAAGTTCGAAATGATGATGCTGCTGCCGGTGCGGGACTTCGGCCAGGTGTATCTGTACGCCGACAACGCCGGCACAGGCTATGCCGCGGGCAGCCTGTCCGGAGAAGTGCTGCTCAACCACGAGTTTGCCCGCAGCCGCGTCGCTTTCGTGCGGCGTTACGTGAAGGCCGCGGAGACGGCCGGGGTGAGCTTCAGTCCGGAGCTGAACGAACGGCTGAAGCGCGGAGAGGCGGCGCTGGAGCGGGCCACGGCCGCCAAGAGCCCGGCCGAACGGGCGAATCACT
>JBEKHU010000419.1:0-4213 GCA_050012115.1 Bryobacteraceae bacterium
ACTCGCGCCCTGAGTTTCAACTTCACTTCACGCCCAACCCGCGCTTGGAAGGGAGCACCGGCTGGGTGTGGGAGTTAGGGCACTCGCGCGGCCACCGCTACGCCGGGCATGACGGCGGCTATCCCGGCGCCGTAGCGCGAGTGCGCTTCTTTCCCGACGACGGGGCTGGGTATTTCATTGCCGGCAACGCGCTATCCGGCTCGTTCCTGGGGGAAGTTGCGGCGCGCATCGAACAGGAACTGCTGATCGAAATTGCGCCGGCGCCGCGCCCCAAGCCAACGCATTGGGACAGTAACGTGGCCGAATTCGGTGGGCTGTACCGCGATACCCGCCACTCGCACGACAGGCTGATCAAGGTCGGCGTCCTGCTGGGGTTTCTGGGAGGCGAATTGAAGATCGGCGTCACCCCCGACGGCTTCATCACAATGCCCAAGCTCGATGGCACGCAGCGCCGCATGGCCCAAGTCGCGCCGAATCTGTTCCAGTCGCTGGACGACGATTACTTCTGCGCCTTCCGCCGCGACTCGTCCGGCCGAGTGAGCCACCTGTTCACTTCTGGTACTACGGCCCTGGAGCGGGTGCCGTGGCTCGTGTCGGCTCCGGTCCAGCGCCAGGTGTTCCTGCTTTGCGCCCTGGCGCTGGTGCTGCTAATGGTCGGCCCCACGCGGAGGTGGCTGCTGCCCGAGCAGTTGCGCGCGCCCGCGAGTTGGGCCGCCAACGGCTTCGGATTCCAATTGCTAGGGCTGGGCGTCGTGCTTCAACTTCTGCCGTCTCCCGCGGAGCGCGCGAGCAGCTATATGTACGGCTTCCCGTGGCCGATTTGGATCGTCCAGACGCTGGGCCTGCTGGGCGTTGGCTGCGTAGCGTGGTTCATGGCGCGCCTGCTCCAGTTGCGGCCGCACGCGCCGCTGGGTTGGCTCGCCGGGGTGGTGCTGACGATCTACGCGGCCTGGCTGTGGCAGTGGCGATTACTGGGATATTGGTTCTGAGTGAGAATTGGCCTCCATTAGCGCAATCACGTTACCCAGGCCCGGTTGGCGCAGAATACTCTGGATTCGAGAACTGAGTACTGCCGGAACTTCAGTCGGTACACGCGAAACATGAAAGTGTACCGCTTGCCCTTCTTTTAGCGGTACTGCTGGTGACGAACGGGACCGAAGAGCTATCGCGCCCGGGCGATGACCAGCGTCAGATCGTCCGACTGATTGCCGGCGCTGAACCCCTGAACCGTGTTGAAAATGGCGGTGACGACCTGTTCCACTGGCAGCTCGCGTGCTTGGCGCAATTGATCGAGCAAGCGGGGTTCACCTCCTGGCGACACTCTTTCCATGGGCGCTGAGAAAGTTGCTGCTCCAATTGGAGGATGTTCCACCCGCGGCCGCACTGCGAGTGACAGTACGCCAGTCCGTTTTCGGGGTTTCACGGCGAAGTTGGCGTCATCGCCCTGATGAACGGGGCATGGACCACGCCACTCGGGGCCCGACTGCTTCAAGTCCGGAAATCGCGTTCGGTAGTAACTCGCAACCTCCGATGAATTGAAGTCCAGCGCCTTCATTCCGGCCTCCGCGCCTCATGCAGAAGGAACGAGAGGAAGGTATTCCGTTTGTCGACTTGCTGCTTCTTTACGCAGTTCTCAATGCCCCAGCGGTCACCGAGCATGATGACCGACTTCTGTGCGCGCGTTACCGCTGTGTAGAGCAGGTTCCGGTGATGCATGAAAGAGTGCGATTTGTGCGTGATCACGACGGCACAGGGAAACTCCGAACCCTGCATCTTGTGGATCGAGGTGGCGTAGGCGAGCTGGGTGTCATACTCCCGCGCGCTGTCCTTCGGAATCTCGACCATCTTCCCCTCAAAATCCACGACGAGCCCGTCCTTTGGATGGTTTTCGACCACGTACCCCAGGGCGCCGTTCATCACCGCAACAGTTGCGCGCGCGAGTACTTCTTGCGCACCACCACTTCCCCGCGCGCGTTCAAACCGACCAGATGAAAACTCGTCTTGCCGAGATCGATGCCGATTGTGTGTACCTCCATGGATGGCCTCCTTCGTTCCTCTATACCTCGCCTGCCGACGAGCAGAGGCGGCGGACCATCCCATTAACTGGGAGCCAGCGGTTTGGCACTGCGGCGCACTTGTCCGGAAACGTCACTTTACGGGCGCGACTCCCTCGGAGCGCCCAACGCTCCGACGTAAACCCTTCTCCCCGTTTCCCACAAGGGCGTTTCAAGGGCGTTCATCGGTACCTCCCGAGGTTGAGTTGCGCAGGCCTTGAAACGCTCACGGTTGGGATGTAGGTCTACGCACCCGGACATGTGGGGGTACATACCAGGAGGCCAGGGACACCTCGCCGAAGTCGAAAGTGGCGAGCGCGCGTCCGGTGATGTACTCCGGTGTGATCTCCAGTTGGGCGGACGGGAGAAAACTCGCAGGCACGAGCCAACGTGAACCCGGATCAGACTCGGAAGAGTCAGTCATGTGGAAGAAGGTCTGGGCGCGGTTGAGAGGAGAAAGCCACGTCGCATCCGGCCCTTGACGGTACGTCCTGGAGGAGTTTAGGTGCTGCACCCACTCCCGCCCCGATGCGGCATGCCGCAAGGTGACGTACGCGGCCGGAATCTCGCGGGGGGACTCGCAGAAGACCTTAAACATATTCCTGGAGTACGGATCCTCGACCTGAGCGGCCGAGCAGCGGCCGACACCGGACGCATCCGTGGGTCCCTGGAGAGACAAGCCCACGGCTTGGCCGCGGCGGACGATATCGAAGGCGACTGCTCCGCGGACGCGCACGCGCGCGTTCTTCACTCGCTCCCATGCCGGCGAGGAGAAGCTCAAGACAAGCCAGTTAGGCTGCGCGTAGTAATCACTTTCTGAAGACCCAGGCGTCCATGCAACTGGATAGGCCATGAGATCGATCTTTTCGAATGGCCGGTTTGGTGACGGCCTGCCCGATTGCAGGTGCGCTCCGCCGGGCCCCACGACTTCGACATCCGCAAAGGCGTCTCGCAGGATTTGGCCGGGCGCGGCGGGTGCGATCTCGATGGGAAGGAGAGCGACCTGCTGGGCAGCTCGACCAAACGCCACTCCGGGGTAGTCCGCAGATGGGGAGTTGCGGAAGGCGACGCGCAACGTTTCCAGGGCGGGCCTGCCAACCAGCTCGTACTCGGCGCGCGCCGGAAGCCAGAGGTAGATCGATGCGGCGGCCAGCATCGCACCTGCGGCAATGACGCGCGATGGGATCACGCGACGGCGAGAGTATTGCAGCCAGACCACTGCCAACGCCGCAAGGGCCACAAGAATGCGGATCATGCCTTGACGTACCGCGATCCCGGGCAACAGATAAAGGGACTGAATCTGAAATCCACCGTTCAGGATTGTGAGCCCTGCCGCGATCGCAAACATGACGATGACGAAGTGGGTGAAGTTGCGGACAAGGGAGGCGATTGCCATGGCGGGCAGCACGACGGCAGCGAAGAACTGGAACTGCTTCCAGAGCAGCGGTCCCAAATAGGCGAAGGGCGAAAAGCCGCGCGCCGTGAGCACGTAGGCATCGGCGATGAGCGAAGGCAGATGGATGGCCAGCGCCACGAGGGCCAGCTTGGCTGCGAGCAGTTCAGGCCAGCGGTGGGGACGCGTGGTCCAAAAGTTGGAATCTCCGACGAGGGGCTCCTCCAGAACAGCAAGCGCCGCGACCAGGGCGAAAGCCATGGTGAGCAGCATGGTGAGCCAGCCCTCCGTCGGAGAGGCCGTCCAATCGGCCCGCCAGCGGTCAAATCCGCTGAGGACGCCAAGCATGACCCATGTGATGGCCGCAGCCGGCCACAATCGCCGAACGTCTTTCCGCAGGGTGTGCAGGATCATGCGCATTGGGCCCTCCTCGATCTGGCGATGGACAGGAAGATGGAGCGGAAGCTCATTTCACGGGCCTGGATTTCGCGGACGCCGGCGAAGCGGCGCGCGACCTCTTCGCGCGAGCGCGCGGGGTCGTAGCGAGTGTCCGTAAAGCGCACGACGACGCCCGACTGCTCCGGGTTCAGCCATGTCGCGGGCAGCTCACCGGAAAGCTCGGTTGGGGCATCCAGGATGACTTCGATTTCGCGGAAGCGGGCGGTCAGCGACTCCATTTCTTCAACGAACTCTAGCCGTCCTTCGTTGAGGTACCCGACGTGGGTGGCGAAGCTCTCGATTTCGGTGAGGTCGTGCGATGCGATCA
>JBEKHU010000420.1:0-4210 GCA_050012115.1 Bryobacteraceae bacterium
CATTCGGTGTGATTTGGAGCTTCGCCATGAAGTCGCTGTCCGTGCTGGTGCTGCGCTATAAGCAGCCGCAGGCGCGGGAGTGGCGCGTGCCACTGAACTTCAGACTCGGCGGCGTCGAGCTGCCGGCCGGGCTTTTCCTGATCACGCTGATTCTGTTTGCCCTGGCCGTCACGAATCTGATGACGAAGCAGACGGCGACGATCTCGGGCCTCGCGTTCACCATCGGCTTGTTTACGCTATTCGAAATCAGCGAGAAGATTCACAAGCGCCACAAAACGGCGGCGCAGGCAGCGGAACTGGAGAAGTTCAACCTCGAGGAGACGCCGGAGTTCGAGACGGCGCTGCCGCAGGCCAGGCCCGGCGGCGTGCTGGTGGCCGTGGGCAACCCGAACCGTCTGGACGTGGTGCAGCGGGCGCTGGAGAAAACCAACACGCGCGAAATGGACATCGTCGTAATGACAGTCAAGCGCCTGACCAGCGCCGGCTCGGGCGAGCATGACCTGTCCGCTGGGCAGGTCTTTTCCACCGACATTCAGATTCTGTTCAGCAAGGTGGTCACGCTGGCGGAGAAGGCGGGCAAGCACGTCGAACTGCTGGTGGTACCCGGAACGGAAGTCAACGAAGTCATCCTGGAGACGGCCGCCAAGCTGAAGTCGGCGCTGATCATGGTTGGTGTGTCGGGCAAGATGCCTCTCGACTCGCTCGCCAAGACATTTGGCGACGCCTGGGAGAGCCTGCCCGCGCCCCGGCCTAAACTCTCGCTGGAAATCGTCGAGCCGGGCATGGACGAGCGTAATTTCATCAACCTGGGGCCGCATCCGCCGCGGCTGTGGCCGGAAGACGAGGAATTGCTCCACCGCCTGTGGTTGGAGATCAGCGAACAGGAGCCCGGCCAGATTCTGCACCACCGCGATGTGCTGCGGGTAGCGCTACGGCGGCTCGATCGCGACTGGAGCTCAGACCGGCGCAAAGAAGTGCTTGGGGAAGTCCAGGAGCCTCCATCCTGAGGTGCAGATCCGCCTGGAGACGGCTGGCGAAACATGAGCGAGATCAAAGTGAGAGTGGCGACGCCCGCCGACGCCGAATTCCTGGTCCGCAGCAACGCTGAAATGGCCCTGGAGACCGAGCACCTGTCCTTAGACTTGGACAGGCTGAGGGACGGAGTCCACGCCGTCTTCGAGCAACCCGGCCGCGGCGTTTACTACATAGCCGAAGTCCACGGGCGACGCGCCGGGCAGATGATGATTACCTACGAATGGTCGGACTGGCGGAACGGCGTCTTCTGGTGGATCCAAAGCGTCTACGTTGAGCGCATGTTCCGCAGGCAAGGCGTTTTCAAAGCCATCTACCAGCACATCGAGAATCTCGCCAGAACAACGCCTGGAGTCTGCGGTTTGCGTTTGTATGTAGAGAATAGCAACAGCCGCGCCCAGGAGATCTACGAACGTCTGGGCATGCAGCGCACGATCTACCAGATGTTCGAGGTCGACTTTGTGCTGGGACGTGAGTAAGGCATTCGTCCTTTCTTTTCAGAATCAGTGATTTGCGGGAGTCTTCGGCACCGAGGAGCAAGTGGATGCGCACAATGCCGAAAACCGGACCAGGCGCTCGATTTTGATCGTCATAGGATCACCGCCCCGCACGATCGTTGAACTCCACAACATCGGTGTCGTGATTTTCTACGGGATTTCCATCGATCAGGAATCTCCCTTCCTTGAGATTCAATCACTTAGAGGAAATGCTCAATTGGCCCCCCGCGTGCAGTCTGTAGGGTGGCCACAAGGAGTGGCCGGAAAGAGAGCAAGCCAATGGCAGTTCTATTACTCATCATCACGTTCGCGGTTTTCATCACCATCGACTGGGTGATGAATCACGGGAAGGCGCCGGCATTGAGCCTGGCCGAATCGAAGGAGGCTAGTGCTGAACCAGCCGACGAATTTGTCGCCGGTTTCCATCTACCCAAGAGGCTGCGCTATCACGCCGGCCATACCTGGGTGCAGCGCGAACGGAAGAACCTGAACCGCGTGGGCGCCGACGAGTTCGCAGCCATCTTCGCCGGCCCAGTGGACCGCATCGAACTGCCTAAACCGGGTACTTGGGTACGTCAGGGTCAGAAGGCTATCTCGTTCTTCCGCAACGGTGAAAAGATCGAAATGGTTTCTCCCGTCGAAGGGGAAATCGTGGAAGTGAACCAGGATCTGCTGACTGATCCGGCGTTGCTGCGCCGCGACCCGTACGGCAATGGCTGGCTGATGTCCGTCTTCGCCCCGGATGAAGAAGGACCGGCCCGCAACCTCCTCCCGGTTTCCCTGATCGCGACTTGGATGCGGGAAGCCGCCGAGAAATTCTACCTGTTGCAGCCGATGCCAGCTGGAGCGACCTCTGCCGATGGCGGGCGTCCTTCGGAACTCGCCACAGCGTCTCTATCTGCTGAAGTGTGGAAAAAATCAGCGAAGGAGTTCTTCCTAAGTTAACTTCCTCTCGCTTCCGGATGTAGAGAAATCCTACCATCAGGCAAGTTTGTCTGATATACATAGGGGTAGGACCGGAAGCTGAGGAGTTCGAGATGGCAAAAGCTGTTCTCTACGACAGCACCCTGTGTATCGGTTGTCGCCAATGCGAGCAGGCCTGTGCTACGGGCAAGAACCTGGCCTACAACGACAAGATCGCTGCAGAAGAGATTCTGTCGGACCGGAAGTTAACCACAATCCGCACATACGGGCAACGTTTCTCCCGCAAGCTGTGCATGCATTGCCAGGACCCAACCTGCGTTTCGGTGTGCCCGGTGGCGGCACTCGAGAAGACCAGGCTGGGTCCTGTCGTTTATCACGAAGATCGTTGCATGGGGTGCCGCTACTGCATGGTGGCTTGCCCCTTTCAGGTGCCGGTCTACGAGTGGCATTCGCGGTTCCCACGGATGCGCAAATGCGACATGTGCGCCGACCTGCTGGTGAAGAATCAGGCGACGCGTTGCAGCCAGGTGTGCCCGATGAACGCCACGATCACGGGCGAACGGAGCGAACTGCTGGCCGAGGCGCGCAAGCGGATCGCCGAGAACCCCACACAGTATCATCCGGAGGTCTACGGCGTGACCGAGGCCGGCGGCACGTCGGTGCTGGTGATCGCGGCCGTTCCTTTCAACCAAATCGGCTACAACACCCTGATTCCGAAATCGCCGATGCCCGCTTTCACCTGGAGCGTGTTGCAGCACATCCCGCAGGTCGTCGCCGTGGGCACGGTGCTGCTGGGCGGGATCTACTGGATCACCAACCGCCGCGAGGAAGTGGCGCGAGAGGAGGGGCGCTGATGCGGACCCGCTCCCAATTCACGTTCTGGCGGATCGTCGGCGCGGGGTTGATGCTGGCCGCGTTGGCCGCGACGGTGCTGCGCTTCGGAGGCAGTCTGGGCGATTCGACCAACCTCAGCGACCGCTTCCCGTGGGGCATCTGGATCGGCTTTGACGTGCTGTGCGGCGTGGGCCTCGCGGCGGGCGGATTCACGTTGGCGGCGACGGTTCACATCTTCCATCTCAAGCGCTTTGAGCCCATCGTTCGGCCGGCCATCCTGACCGCATTCCTGGGCTACCTCCTGGTTTGCGCGGCGCTGATGTTCGACCTCGGACGGCCGTGGAACATCTGGCATCCGCTGGTCATGTGGAACCCGCACTCGGTGATGTTCGAGGTCGGCTGGTGCGTAACGCTTTACACGACGGTGCTGTTCCTCGAGTTCCTCCCCCTGGTGCTGGAGCGGTTCCGGCTGGAGCGGGCGCGGCGGATGCTGCGCACCATCATGATTCCGGTCGTGATCCTGGGCGTGATTCTCTCCACGTTGCATCAAAGCTCTCTGGGCACGCTGTATCTGATCATGCCCGAGAAGATGAGTGCTCTGTGGTACACGCCACTGTTGCCTATCCTGTTCTTCATCTCGGCCATCGCGACGGGCCTGGCCATGACGATCTTCGAGTCCTGGCACAGCGCGCGGGCATTCGCGCGGCAGCTTGAGTTCCCGCTGATCCAAAAACTGGCGCGCGTCCTGGCGGTGATGATCGCGGTCTATCTGGCCATGCGCTTCATGGACATTTCCGGCCGGCACGCCTGGGGCATGATGGACCAACCCGGTGCCGAACGCTGGCTGTTCACGCTGGAGATCGTGCTGATGGCCGTGCCAATGCTGCTGCTGTTGCGTGAGAGAACCCGGCGGAGCCCCCAGG
>JBEKHU010000421.1:0-7849 GCA_050012115.1 Bryobacteraceae bacterium
CGGGAGGCTGTCGAAAAAGATCTGGCCGTAGCGCTGGCGGGTGATGCGGTTGTCAAGCAACACCAGCACGCCACGGTCACTCCGGCTGCGGATCAGCCGCCCAAAACCCTGCTTCAGCGCGATCGCGGCTTGCGGAACCTGGTATTGGAAGAACGCATTGCCGCCGGCCTCCTTTAACGCCCGAATGCGGGCCTCGACGACAGGGTCGCTCGGCACCGCGAAAGGCAGTTTATCAATGATAACGCAGCTCAACTGGTCGCCCTGCACATCCACGCCCTGCCAGAACGATGATGTGGCAAAAAGGACACAGTGCGGTGTGGTACGAAATTCCTCAAGCAGAATGCGCTGCGGCGAGGTGCCCTGGAGCAGCACCGGGAAATCGAGCATCGGCTCTACTTTGTCATGGATGGTCCGCATCTGCTGGTAACTGGTAAAGAGCACGAACGCGCGGCCGCGCGTATGCCTCAGAATCTCGAGGATTTCCTCTGCCGCCGCGCCGACAAACTCCCGGCTGCGCACGTCCGGCAAGTGGGGCGGCACATACAGCAGGCACTGCGAAGCGTAATCGAAGTGGCTGGGCACGATCAGTTCGCGCGCATCCTCCAGCCCCAGCCGCGAGCGCAGGAAGTCGAAATTCTCGCCTACGGCGAGTGTCGCCGAGGTCAGCACCACGGTCGGAATCACCGCAAAGAGTTTCTCGCGCAGTATTGCCGAGACGTCGATCGGCGTGGCCTGCAGGTAGATGCCGCGCCCGCGGCGCTCAATGAAATAGACGGTCGCCGAATCGTCGGGCTCCATCCAGCGCCGCAGCCGCTCGCGCAACTCGAGCAGCCGCCGGTGCAGGGGCACCAGTTCCTCGGGCGCGTTGCGGATGGTCGTCAGGTGCGCGGCGAGCAGCTCCAGAACAGCAAGGAACCCGCGGTATGTGTCGCCATGCCGGTCCAGCAGCGCCTCCTGGCTGTCGTAACCGGTGCGCCCGTCCACCGCCGGGAACAGCCAGAAGAACCGGTCCGAGTGGTCGGCCAGCAGAGTCAACATCTGGTCCAGGTCGGCCGTCAGGATCTCCTTCCGCCGGGCCACGGCGTGGATGTCGCGCCGCAGATCCTCCACCTGGTGGTTGCTGACGGTCAGCCCGAAGTACTGTCCGGCGACATCTTCGATGTCGTGCGCTTCGTCCAGAATCACCGCCCCATATTCGGGGATGATGCCACCGTATTCCTCTTCTTTGACCGCCAGATCCGCGAAGAACAGATGGTGATTGACGACAATCAGGTCGCTCTCCATCGCGCGCACGTGCATTTGCGTGATGAAGCAGCGGTCAAATTGAGCGCACTTCGAGCCTGTGCACGTCTCACGGCGCGCATCGAGCTTCGACCAGGCGGTGCTCGCTTCCGTCAGATCCTTGATCGAGGCCCGGTCGCCGCTGTCGGTGGTCTTTTCCCACTCGCGTACGATGGCAAAGTCGGAGACCTCCTCCAGGCCCTCCAGGATCGGCTCTTTCTCGGCATCGTAGAGCTTCTGGCGGCACAGGTAATTCGACCGCCCCTTCATCAGACAGGCGCGGATGCCGCCGGGGAAGAACTGTTCCAGGAACGGGATGTCCTTATAGAAGAGCTGTTCCTGCAGGTTCTTGGTCCCGGTCGAGATCACCACTCGTTTGCCCGAGAGCAGCGCGGGCACAAGGTAGGCCAACGTCTTCCCCGTGCCAGTCCCCGCCTCGACGATCTGGTGCCTTTTTTCGGCCAGCGCTTTTTCCACCGCCAGGGCCATGCCAAGTTGTCCCGCCCGGAACTCATAGTTGGGATGCGTGCCGGCCAGCGGACCGTTTCGAGCGAAGAATTTGCGGACGGTCAGGGAAGACATCCGCGGGGTCAGTCTCCAGCGACGCCGGCCGCTCGCGCAAAACTGCGAAACAAAGCCGAATCTTCGCTGCTGCCAATGTTGTCTTCCGGATGCCACTGCACGCCGATCACGAACCGCCGCCCGGTGTCCTCGACCGCCTCCACGGTCCCATCCTGCGCGTGGGCCGTCACCGTCAGTCCGGGCGCGGCAACCTTGATCGCCTGATGGTGGCGCGAGACGATCTCAAACCGTTCGCTGCCAACGATGCCCGCCAGCTTCGAGCCCGGCGGCACGTTGACCTCGTGTCGCACTTCGGAGTGCGCTTTCCCGATGTCCTGGTGCAGCGTCCCTCCGCAGGCTACATTCATCAACTGCAGCCCGCGGCAGATGCCGAGGACGGGCAGATCGCGCTCGCGCGCCTCCAGGAACAGGTCGCGCTCCATCGCGTCGCGCTTGGGATTGGGGCTGTGCGAACCGGCCGGGGCCTCTCCGTAATAGGACGGATCCACGTCGCCGCCGCCGCCCAACACGAGGCCGGCCAAGCCGTCCAGCGAAGGAGGACGGTTCTGTGGCGTGAAGACTTCCACATCGAGACCGGCAAGCCGCAGGGCCGTTACGTACGGTCCGGCCTTGGGCAGATAACCGATGGTGAAAGCGACCTTGGCGGTCCGACTGCTCGCCATTTCACTATTGTCGGCCACAGCGGCCGGTGAACGCGCGGCCATTCGGCGCGATCCCCCATCGAGCCACTCAAATCTCGCGTCGCTTCCAGGCGCCGCGCCGGAACATCCACAGGCTCATCCCGGCTAACAGCCCCTCGGCGGAAGGGATCGCCCAGTAAGCACCCGCCGCACCCAGGTGGAGGTGGTACGCGAGCAACCAGGCCAGCGGCAATTGAAAGAGCCAGTAGGCAACCAGGTTCAGCCGCGTCGGCGTCGCCGTGTCGCCTGCGCCGTTGAAGGCCTGCATCAGCACCATGCCATAGGCGTAGAACAGGTTGCCCGAGGCGATGATCCGCAGGCACAGCACGGCATGGCTCACCACCGCCGCATCGTTGGTGAAAATCGAAACGAGCGGCCTTGGAAACAGCAGGAATATGGCGCCCGACAAACCGAGCGCCCCCGCGTTGTACCAGCCGATGCGCCACACCGCGGCCTCCGCGCGCTCGGGCCGCTCCGCGCCCAGGTTCTGCCCGACCAGCGTCGCCGCGGCGTTCGACAGTCCCCACGACGGCATCAGCGTGAACACGATCATGCGGATGGCGACAGTATATCCGGCCAGCGCCTCGCTGCCGAATGTGGCGATGATCCGGATCAGCCATACCCAGCTCGCCTGGCCGATCAGGAACTGCAATGCGCCGTTGGCCGAAATGCGCGCAAGTTTCGTCAGGATCGAAAACCGGATGCGCAGATGACGCCGCGCAATGCGCACGCGCGAGGCCGCGGCGAACAACAACCAGAACTGGAGCACGACGCCCGCCGTGCGCCCGATTGTGGTGGCGACGGCCGCGCCGGTGACTCCCAACCTCGGAAATGGGCCCAGCCCATAAATGAGACACGGGTCCAGCACCAGGTTGATGGCGTTGGCAAACCACAGCACGCGCATCGATATGGCCGGGTCGCCGGCTCCGCGAAAGATGGCGTTCATCACGAACAGCAACATAATGCTGAACGTGCTACCGAACATGATCCGGGTGAACGTAGCGCCCGTCGCCACCACCGCCGACTCGGCGTTCATCAGTCGCAGCAGGTGGGGCGCGAACACCACGCCGGGGACCGCGATGGCCGCTGCGACCAGCAGGCCGAGGATCACGGCTTGAGCGGCCGATTCCGCGGCGCCCTCCGCGTTTTTCTCGCCGATTCGACGCGCCACCATCGCCGTCGTCGCCATGCTTACTCCGGTTGCCACCCCGTAGAAGACCGTCATCAGGGTTTCCGTCAACCCGACCGCCGCCACGGACACGGCGCCGAGCCGCGCCACCCAGAACATGTCCACGATGGCGAACAGAGACTCCATGCAGGTCTCCAGCACCATTGGCACGGCCAGCAGGAAGATGGCGCGGCGCAGCGGCAGAACGGTATAGTCCTGCGTGACGCCGGCCAATGAGGCGCGCAAATCGGCCCAGACGTTTTGAGAGGATTCTCCGGCCAACTCTCAAGTTTAGCGGGCTGGCGGCGCCTTCTCGACCGTCGTCCTGCGCGTTGTTTGAGGCCAGCGCCTCGAATCATGAACTGGCGAGCCTGCTCGCTTGGCTTGTTTCTGAGCACGTCGCCCGCCTCGGGACAGGCTTCACAAGGCCCGGCCGCTACAATGAAATGAGTCCCATGAAGATCGCTCTGTGCCAGATCGACAACACGGTCGGGGACGCCATCGTTCCTCGAACGCACTAAGGTCGCTTTGGAGCAACTCACCGCGGCCACGCGCGACCTGCCGCTGGGTATGATTGTCGGCTACGTCGGCCGCGCCCCCGAGGGCTCGCCCCGCCGGGCGACAAACTCAGCCGTTCTGATCGAAAGCGGACAGATCCGTTTCCGGCAGACGAAAATGCTGCTGCCGACCTACGACGTGTTCGACGAGTCGCGCAATTTCCAGCCTGCGACGCACCAGGAAATCTGCGAATTCCGCGGCCACCGTATCGCCCTCTCGATCTGCGAAGACGCCTGGAACGACAAGCAGTTCTGGGAACGTCCGCTCTACACGAAGGACCCTGTGGCCGACTTGGCGCGCAAGGGCGCCGGCCTGCTGATCGTCATCAACGGCTCGCCCTATCACCTGGGCAAGCGCACGCTGCGCCGCGACGTCTTCCGCGCCGTGGCGCGCCACCATCGCCTGCCGTTGGTCTACGTCAACATGACCGGCGGCAACGACCAGCTTGTCTTCGACGGCTCGAGTTTCTGCGTCGGCCCGGACGGGGAGATCGTCGCCGCGGCTAAATCGTTCGAGGAAGATCTTGTTTTATTCGACGCGGCCGCGTTGTCGGGCGACCGCCACGACAATCTCCCCGACGAGACCGAGGCCGTCTATGCGGCGCTCGTCCTCGGCACCCGCGACTACCTTCGTAAATGCGGCTTCCGACGCGTGCTGATCGGCCTCAGCGGCGGCATCGACTCCACTCTGGTGGCCTGCATCGCCGCCGACGCCGTGGGCGCGGAAAACGTCGTCGGCGTCGCCATGCCGGGACCGTTCAGCTCCGACCACAGCCTGAAGGACGCGCGCGAACTCGCCGCCAACCTCGGCATCCGCTTCGAGATCGTGCCCATCTGCGGCGCCTACGAGAACCTGATCGAACGCCTCGCGCCGGTCTTCGGCCCCGCTGCCCCGGACGTCACGGAGGAGAACATCCAGGCGCGCCTGCGCGGGCTCACGCTGATGGCGCTCTCGAACAAGTGGCACGCCCTCGTTCTCACCACCGGCAACAAGAGCGAGATGGCCGTCGGCTATTGCACGCTCTATGGCGACATGTGCGGCGGGCTGGCCGTCATCAGCGATGTGCCGAAAACCATGGTCTACGAGCTGTGCCGCGTGGTGAACGCCCGCCAGGGCCACATTGTGCCCGAGAATGTCTTCCTCAAACCGCCCTCGGCCGAACTGCGGCCCGACCAGAAGGATTCCGATTCCCTGCCTGCCTACGAGATCCTGGATGCCGTTCTCAAAGACTACATCGAGGACTTGCAAACGCCCGCGCAAATCGCCGCCGGGCGGAACCTGCCCATGGAACTGGTCCGCGACATCGTGAACAAGGTGGACCGCAACGAATATAAACGCCAGCAGGCGGCGCCGGGGCTGAAGGTCACCACCAAAGCCTTCGGCATCGGCCGTCGCTTCCCCATCGCACAGAGGTTTTTCGAATGAAACGGCTTCTCGCCGCCGCTCTGCTTGTCTCGGCGGCGTATCTCGTCTCGCAGCCCGCGCCGCCGGAGCGCGTCGGGCCGCTCCCCGGCGGTGGATTTCTGCTGAACAGCGGCTGGACCATCCGTCCGGCGGGTGAGCAGATCCCCCTCAGCACCCTGCCCATGAGTTCGGCCGTCTCCCGCGACGGCAAGTACGTATTGATCCTCCAGGCCGGCTACATGCCGCCGACCGTCACCTCGCACGACGCCGCCACGCTGAAACAGATCGCGAGCTTCCCCGTGCCCGACGCCTGGCTCGGCCTGACCTTCGCGCCCACTTCGTCGAAGTTCTATATCGGCGGCGGCTCGAAAGCCTGCGTCTATGAATTCGAACTGCTGCCCGACGGCCGGATCGAGCCTCGCCGCACCTTCGCCTTCGTCGCCGAAGCCCAGCGCAAGCATACCGACTTCATCGGCGACGTCGCGGTTTCTCCCGATGGGCGGCTGCTCTATGCCGCCGCCCTGCACCGGGATTCCGTCTTCGTCGTGAACCTCTCCACCGGCATCGTGATCGAGGAGTGGAAGACGCTCGCCCGGCCCTATCGCCTACTGATGCACCCCTCCGGCAGGGCCTTCTACGTGACTGGAATGGCGGCCGGCGCGGTGGCGCTGCAGAATGCCGACACCGGCGCGCTGCTGACCCGGAACTTCAGCGAACTTGAGCCCATGGACATCGCCTGGAGCGCCGTGAAGCCCGCCACGGCCGAGGACGGCGAGCCGCCCTCCTACCAGGCGCGCCTCTTCGTCGCCAGCGGCGGCTCGAATCTGGTCAACGTCTTCGCCGTCTCCGAGGACGCCTCGCTGAAGCCGCTGGAGCGGATCAACATTGCGCTCTCTTCCATGCAACCGGCCGGCAGCACTCCCAGCGCGCTCGCTCTCTCATCCGATGAGAAGACGCTCTTCGTGGTCTGCTCCGATCTGAACGCCGTCGCGGTTGTGGACGTCTCCGGCGCCAGGAGTGTCGTGCGCGGCTTCATCCCGGCGGGCTGGTATCCCACCGCGGCGCGCGTTCTCTCCGACGGCAGGCTGCTGATCCTCAATGGGCGCGGCCTGCGCAGCTTTGCCAACCGGAAAGGTCCTGACCCGACCAGGAACGTTGCGCCGATGCACGCGGGCAACACCGAATTGGAATACGTCGGCGGCCTCCAGCGCGGCACCGCCTCTCTCATCCCGCCTTTCGACGAGGCCCAACTCGAGGCCTGGACCAAAACGGTCTACGCCAGTTCGCCCTACCGCGACGAGCGCATGCTAGACGCGCGCGTGCCCGAGGGCAATCCCATCCCCTCGCAGCCCGGCGACCCCTCGCCCATCCAGCATGTCATCTACATCGTCAAGGAGAACCGCACCTTCGACCAGGTGCTCGGCGATCTCGGGATCGGCAACGGCGACCCGTCGCTCACGTTGTTCGGCGAGGAAATCACGCCCAACCTGCACAAGCTTGCCCGCGAGTTCGTGCTACTCGACAACTTCTATGTCAGCGCCGACGTCAGCGCCGACGGCCACAACTGGAGCTCCGCCGCTATCGCGCCGCCCTACGTGCAGCGGATGTGGCCCAACAGTTACGGCGGCCGCAGGAAGCACTACGATTACGAAGGCAGCGAGCGGGCCGCGCAGCCGCCCGCCGGGCGCATCTGGAACAACGCTCTGATGAAGGGCCTGACGCTGCGCAATCTGGGCTGGTGGATCGATCCCGTCACGCCCGCGCCCGCCTCCGGCCCGCAGGTGGCCAAGGTGCGCGATCCGCAACTCGCCCCGTACACCAACATGAACTACCGCGGATTCGACCTTGGCTATCAGGACGTGGAGCGCGAAAAGGTTTTCGCCGAAGAGCTGAAACAGTGGGAAGCGGCCGGGAAGATGCCCGACCTCACCATGGTGCGTCTCGGCAACGACCATACCTCTGGCGTGGCGCCCGGAAAGTACTCGCCCAAGGCCGCCGCTGCCGACAACGACCTCGCCGTCGGCCGTCTCGTCGATGCCGTCTCCCACAGCCGTTTCTGGGCCTCGACCGCGATCTTCATCCTCGAGGACGACGCCCAGAACGGCCCCGACCACGTCGACTCACACCGCTCGCCAGCCTATGTCGTCTCGCCCTACACACGCGCCCGCGGCGTGGA
>JBEKHU010000422.1:0-4207 GCA_050012115.1 Bryobacteraceae bacterium
ACCCGCGGCTCGCCGAGGAACCCGAGGTCTCTGTCTTCAGTGAATTGCGCGATGAGTTGCTGGATCTGCTCCGGCGACACGCCGCGAACCTTCGCGACGCGTGAAGCCTGCGCCGCGGCTGAGGCCGGGCTGAGGTGTGGATCCAGGCCGCTGGCGCTGGCCGTGAGCAGGTCGGCCGGGATCGAGCCGGTGTAATCCGGGTTCTCCTTGCGGAACTTCTCGACCGAGGCCTTCACGCGATCGGCCAGCTTCTGGCTGGTCGGCCCGTAATTCGATCCCGATGAGGCGGTAGCGTCGTAGCCGTCATTGCCGGCCGCCGAAGGCCGCGGTTGGAAGTACTCGGGACGCGTGAAGTTCTGGCCGATCAGCGCAGAGCCGATGATGCGGCCATGCTGCGGGATCAGGCTGCCGTTGGCCTGCGACGGGAAGAGAAGCTGGCACAGGCCCGTCACGAGGCCGGGGTACAGCAGACCGGTGAGAACCGTCAGCGTCAGGGTCATGCGCAGCGCGGGCAATAGTTGTTTCCACATAATTCCTCCTCAGGCCAGCCGCAACAGGTGGATAATCTGGTCGATCAGCCAGATACCGGGGAACGGCACGATGATGCCGCCCACGCCATAGAAGAACAGGTTCCTGCGCAGCAGTGAAGCCGCGCTCGTGGGCCGGTATTTCACGCCGCGCAGCGCCAGCGGCACGAGCGCGATGATGATCAGCGCGTTGAAGATCACGGCCGAAAGCACGGCGCTCTGCGGGGTGTGCAGCCCCATGATGTTGAGCTTGGCGAGAACCGGGTAGGTCGCCATGAACATCGCCGGGATGATGGCGAAGTATTTGGCCACGTCGTTGGCGATGGAGAACGTGGTCAGCGCCCCGCGCGTGATCAGCAACTGTTTGCC
The DNA here is from genome assembly GCA_050012115.1 of Bryobacteraceae bacterium. Taxonomy (GTDB): domain Bacteria; phylum Acidobacteriota; class Terriglobia; order Bryobacterales; family Bryobacteraceae; genus CAIVVT01. Next base: position 897 of record JBEKHU010000422.1, read on the forward strand.
GATGGCGACGACCTCGATGAGCTTGGTGGGGTTCGAATCGAGGTCCACCATATTGCCGGCTTCCTTGGCCGCCATGGTGCCCGTGTTCATGGCCAGGCCGACATCGGCCTGAGCCAGCGCCGGCGCGTCGTTGGTGCCGTCGCCGGTCATGGCGACCAGACGCCCGCCGGCTTGTTCCTTCTTGATGTAGTTCAGCTTGTCGGCGGGCGATGCCTGGGCCAGGAAGTCGTCGACGCCGGCCTCGGCGGCGATGGCGGCGGCCGTGAGCGGGTTGTCGCCTGTGATCATGACGGTGCGAATGCCCATCGCGCGCATCTGGCCGAGGCGCTCTTTCATGCCGCCCTTCACGACGTCCTTCAGGTTGATCACGCCGAGGCCGCGACGCCCATCGGCGACGGCCAGGGGAGTGCCGCCCTGCCGCGAGATGAGCTCGGCGACGTCGAGCAGATCCTGCGGCGCCTCTCCGCCCTGTTCGCGAATGAAGCGGGCGATGGCCTCGGTAGCGCCCTTGCGCAGATGGCGGCCGTCGAGATCGACGCCGCTCATGCGGGTGTAGGCGGAAAACGGAATGAAGTGCGCCTCGTGGCTGGCCACCTCGCGGCCCCGCAAGCCGTACTTGCCTTTTGCCAGGACCACTACCGAGCGCCCTTCCGGCGTCTCGTCGGCGAGGCTGGAGAGCTGGGCCGCATCGGCCAACTCGGCTTCACTGACGCCTTTCACGGGGATGAATTCGACGGCCTGGCGGTTCCCGATGGTGATGGTGCCGGTCTTGTCGAGCAACAGCGTATTGACGTCACCCGAGGCCTCGACAGCCTTGCCGCTCATGGCCAGCACGTTGTGTTGCATGACGCGGTCCATGCCAGCAATGCCGATGGCCGAAAGCAGGCCGCCGATGGTCGTCGGGATCAGGCAAACCAGCAGCGAGACGAGCACTGCGACGCTGGGCACGCTGCCGGCGCCCGCCGAAGCGACGCTATAGGAGGCGTAAGGCTGGAGCGTGACTACGGCCAGAAGGAAGATCAGGGTTAAACCGGCGATCAGGATGTTCAGCGCGATCTCGTTGGGCGTCTTCTGGCGTTCCGCCCCTTCGACCAAGGCGATCATGCGGTCCAGGAAAGTTTCGCCCGGGTTGGAAGTGATGCGCACGCGGATCTGGTCCGAGAGCACCTTCGTGCCGCCCGTCACCGCGCTGCGGTCGCCGCCCGATTCGCGGATCACGGGCGCGCTTTCGCCGGTGATGACGGACTCGTCCACCGTGGCAATGCCCTCGATCACATCGCCGTCGCCGGGGATGATGTCGCCGGCGTCGCAGATCACCTCGTCGCCGGAGCGGAGCTGTGAGGCCGGTACCAGTTCGGTGCGTTCGCCGGCAACGCGCTTGGCCATGGCATCGGTCTTGGTCTTGCGAAGCGAATCGGCCTGCGCCTTGCCGCGCGCTTCGGCCATTGCTTCGGCGAAGTTTGCAAACAGCACCGTGAACCACAGCCACAGACTGATCTGCAGCGTGAAGGCGATGCCGCCGGCACTGGTGAAAATGTCGCGGACCAGGAAGACCGTCGTCAGCGCCGCTCCGACTTCGACCACGAACATCACCGGGTTCTTCCTCAGCGTGAGCGGGTTCAGCTTGCCGAAACACGCCCTGATTGCGCGGCCGATGATCTCCTGGTCGAACAGCGGCCGGGAATGCGCCAGCTTCTTGGGAAGAAGCGAGGTCAGATCGTACTCCGAGGCCTTATCTGTGGGTATGGGTGTTGGGGTCATCGTCGACATCGTTAGCTTCCAATCGGCAGCAGGATCATGGAAAAAAGCTTGCCGCTGTGCATCAGGTAGTGCTCCACGATCGGTCCCAGCGAAACCGCCGGAAAGTAGGTCAGCGCGGCGACGATCATCACCGTGCCGACCAGCAATCCGACAAATAGCGGGCCATGCGTCGGGAAGGTGCCGCTCGTGACCGGGACCTTCTTCTTCGCGGCGAGGCTGCCGGCGGCGGCGAGAATCGGAATCAGGAATACGAAGCGGCCGATCAGCATGGCCAGGCCCAGCGTCAGGTTGTACCACGGCGTGTTACCATTGATGCCCGCAAAGGCGCTGCCGTTGTTGCCGGTCGCGCTGTCATAGGCGTACAGGATCTCGCTGAAGCCGTGCGGGCCGCCGTTGTTGGTGTTTGCGATGGCCGCTCCGGGCGGGTTCCAGTAGCCATTCTTGGCGAAGGGCGCCACTGAGCTGATGGCGCTGAAGATGAGAATGCTGGCTGACGTTGCGATGATCGCCAGCATGGCCATCTTGACCTCCTTCTGCTGGAGTTTCTTGCCCAGGTATTCGGGCGTCCGCCCGACCATCAATCCGGCGATGAAGACGGCGAGGATGCAGTAGATCAGGATGCCGTACAGGCCCGCGCCCACACCGCCGAAGATGACGATGTCGGTCATCATGTTGACCATCGGAACGAGCCCGGCGAGAGGTGTCAGGCTGTCATGCATCGTGTTCACCGCGCCGCAACTGGTGTCCGTCGTGACGGTGGCGAACAAGGCGGAGTTCACGACACCGAACCGCACCTCTTTGCCTTCCATGTTGCCGCCGGCCTGGCCGCTGGTCGCGACCGTCTGAAGGCCCATCCGCCCCAGAATCGGGTTGCCGGCCTGCTCGGAGCCGTAACAGATGAAAACGCCGATCACGAACATGACGGTGAAGGCGGCGAAGATGGCCCAACCTTGCCGCGTGTCCCCGACCATTCGTCCGAAGGTGTAGGTGAGAGCCGCTGGAATCACCAGGAGCAAGAACATCTCAAAGAGGTTGGTCAGAGGCGTTGGATTCTCGAAGGGGTGCGCCGAATTGGCGTTGAAGAATCCGCCGCCGTTCGTGCCCAGTTCCTTGATGGCTTCCTGCGAGGCGACCGGACCTTGCGCGACGACTTGCTTCGCACCTTCCACAGTGGTCGCGGTCGTGTATGGCTTGAGGTTCTGGATCACGCCCTGGGAGCAAAGGAAGAGCGCCCCGACGAGGGCCAGCGGCAGCAGCACGTAGACCGTGCCGCGCACGAGGTCGGCCCAGAAATTGCCCAGCGTCTTGGCCTCATGCCGCGCGAAGCCCCGGACCACGGCAATGGCCACGGCCAGGCCGACGGCGGCCGAAACGAAATTCTGAACGGTCAGGCCCGCCATCTGCACCAGGTAGCTGAGCGTGGACTCGCCGCTGTAGTTCTGCCAATTGGTATTGGTCAGAAAGCTGGCGGCAGTGTTGAACGCGAGATCGGGTGTCATGGGTGTCGCGCCATTCATGGCGTGCGCCGTGCTGAACCCCATGGGATTCAG
>JBEKHU010000423.1:0-4193 GCA_050012115.1 Bryobacteraceae bacterium
CCGCCCAGCAGGTTGCCGGCGCCGCGCAACTCCAGGTCCAGTGCGGCGATCTTGAATCCGGCGCCCAAATCGGAGAACTCCTTCAGCGCCGCCAGCCGTTTGCGCGCCACTTCGCTGAGTTCGCCGTCCTCTGGCACCAGCAGATAGGCGTACGCGCGGCGGTTCGATCGTCCGACCCGCCCGCGCAGTTGATACAGGTCGCTGAGCCCGTAGTTCTGTGCGTTCTCGACGACCATCGTGTTCGCCAGCGGAATGTCGAGGCCGTTCTCGACGATCGTTGTGCACACCAGCACGTCGGCCTCGTCGTGCATGAAGCTCAGCAGGACCTTCTCCAGTTCCTCCTCGCCCATCTGGCCATGGCCCACCGCGACGCGCGCTCCGGGCACCTGCTCCTGAATCCACGCCGCACGGCTCCATATGCTTTCCACGCGGTTGTGCACGAAGTACACCTGTCCGCCGCGGCTCAGCTCCTGCTCGATCGCCGTCTTCACCAGGTCGGCGTTGAACTTCGCGACCACGGTCTGCACGGCCAGGCGGTCCTTGGGTGCCGTTTCGATCACCGACATATCGCGCAGACCGAGCAATGACATGTGCAGCGTCCGCGGGATGGGCGTGGCCGACATCGTCAGCACGTCGATGTTCCGCCTGAGCTGCTTGAGCCGCTCCTTGTGACGCACGCCGAAGCGCTGCTCCTCGTCCACGACCAGCAGCCCGAGATCCGAGAAAGCCACGTCCTTCGACAGCAGCCGATGCGTTCCGATGAGGACGTCCACCTTGCCCGTCGCCAGGTCCACCAACGTCGCCTTGATCTCCTTGTGAGACCGGAAGCGGCTCAGCATTTCTATGCGCACCGGGAACGCCGCGAATCGCCTCTGGAATGTCTCCAGGTGCTGCAGTGCGAGCACGGTTGTCGGCGCCAGCACCGCCACCTGCTTGCCATCGCCCAGCGCCTTGAAGGCGGCGCGCATCGCCACCTCCGTCTTGCCGAAGCCGACGTCGCCGCACAGCAGGCGGTCCATCGGGCTCGGGCTCTCCATGTCGCGTTTGATCTCTGTCGTGGCCTGCAATTGATCGCGCGTCGGCCCGTACTCGAAGGAATCTTCAAACTCGCGCTGCCAGTTCGATTCGGCGGAGAACGCAAAGCCCTCGGCCATTTTGCGCTCGGCGTAAAGCTTCAGCAGTTCCTCCGCCATGTCGCGCATCTTCGTCTTGACACGGGATTTCGTTTTGGCCCAGGTGACTCCGCCCAGCCTGTCGATCTGCGGTGGCGCTTCGCCCGCTCCGCGGTACTTCTGGATCAGGTCCAGTCGCGTCAGCGGCACGTACAGCTTCGACTCGCCGGCGTACTCCACCAGCAGGAAGTCCTCGGCCACATCGCCGGCTTTGATCTGTCGCAACCCGAGATATTTGCCGATGCCGTGTTGCGCGTGCACCACGTAGTCGCCCGGCTTCAGATCGAGCGTCTCCGGCGTGAACAGGGCCACGTGCGAGCGCTGCCGCGCCGCCTGCGCCTCCTCGGAAATCTCGAACAGGTCGCGATACCCGAACAGCGCGAGCTTCGTCTCGGGCAGCAACGTTCCGTGGGGCACGCTGCCTTGCACCAGGTATACGCTCGCCAGGTGCGACGCCATGTACGCGCGCTCGGCTAGATAATCCGGCGTCGAACCCTTCACGTCGATCCCAAGCTGATACGGCAACGAATACTCGCCGAGGATGTCCGCCAACCGCTCGACCTCGCCTTGCGCGGGCGCGAAAAACGCCACGCGCCAGCCCTGCGCGACCAGCGCGCGCGCCTCCTCCGCGGCCGCCTTCATGTTGTTACGGAAGACCATCACCGGACGCGAGGCAATCTCCAACGGCGTGTGCGCCTCGTGCAGACCCGCGCCTTCCAGCCACAGTTCGCGCAATTCGACGTCCTGGCGTTGCGGATGCCGCGCCGCGAACTCGCCCCAATGGAAAAACACCTGATCGGCCGGACACGCCGCTTGCGGCGCGAGTTGCTCCAGCCTGCTCCACAGCCGGTCCGCCGCCATTTTGAGAGACTCCGGTTCGTCCCACACGACCACGGCGTCCCGCGCCAGTTCTTCCAGCGAACCCTGCCTCGGTTCGATCAGCGGCAACGCGAACTCCCATCCGCCGAAGACCTCGCCCGGCACGATGTCGTCCCGGCCCAGCCTCTCCGCCAGCACGCCCAGCAATTCGCGCGTCCGAGGCGTCTCCTCCAGCGGCAACAACGTGGCCTCTTCCACCCGCAGCGCGCTGCGCTGTGTTTCCACATCGAATCGGCGCAGGCTCTCGACCGTGTCTCCGAAAAACTCGATGCGCACCGGCTTGTGCGCCTCGGCCGGGAAGACGTCGAAAATGCCGCCGCGGATCGAATATTCGCCCTCCATCTCCACCGGCTCCCGGCGCTCGTAGCCGATGCTCTCCAGATGCCCGGCCAGGTCTGCCATGGAGATTTCGTCGTTGATCCTCACCGTGAGCGCCAGCCGCCGGCACGCCGCGGCGTCGCCGGTGCGCAGCAACGCGGACATCACTGGCGCGACGGCAATCGAGAACTTGCCGCCCGCCATCCGGTACAACGCCACGGCCCGCCCGGCCTTCAGCTCGGAGTGCGGCGACAGGTTCTGCCCCGGCAGCGTGTCCAGCGCCGGCACCAGCAGCGGCGGCGGCGCGCCACGTCCCGCATGCAATAGCTGATGAAACGTCTCTAGCAGCGCGTGCAGATTCTCGGCCGTCCGCGGCGATTCGGTCACAACCAGCAGCGGCCGCTCCAGCGCTTGCCACAGCAGGCTCAGATACAGCGCCTTCGCCGTCGCCGTCAGCCCGGCCAGCTGCGTTCGCCCGCTCTGCTCCACGCTCAGTCGGCGCACCAGTTCCTGGAACGCCGGATGGCGCGTCAGGGAATGGAATTGCTCTCGAATCCCAGGATGAATCACGGTCAGGCGGCGCAACAGCGCCAACCTTTCATGCTAACTGCTCTGGCAGACGCGCCCCTCGGGGGTCCATCGCCGCGCACCGTATTCTACGCTGGTACTTGGCGACCACCGTGCAATCGCAGCCCCGCCGCATCCTCGTCCGCGCCACCAACTGGGTCGGCGACGCGGTGCTGTCGCTGCCCGCTCTGGGCGCCATCCGCGACCGCTTTCCCGACGCGCACATCGCCGTCCTGGCGCGCCCCTGGGTCGCCGGACTCTACCGGCACGAGCCCTTCGCCGATGAGATCATCCCTTATCAACCCGCCCCGTTCCGCCGTGGCTCATTATTGAGCGCCTGTCGCGACCGCACCACGCTGGCCGCCGCCTTGCGCGCACACCGCTTCGACTGCGCCCTGCTTCTTCAGAATGCCTTCGATGCCGCGCTGATCGCCGCCTTGGCCGGCATCCCGGAGCGCATCGGCTACGCGCGCGACTTGCGCTCGCCCTTGCTCACCCGCCCCATCGTTGTTCCCCGTCCCGGTGCCATCCCGCCGCACGAATCGTTCTACTATCTGGAACTCCTCCGGCGCGCCGGCTGGCTCGACCGTCTTCCCGGCTCGCTCACCGTGGAATTGCGCTCCGCGCCCCGGGCGCGTGCCGCGGGTCTGGCGCGCTTTGCCGCGGAAGGGATTGACACTCCGCTGATCGGAGTAAGCCCCGGCGCTGCCTTCGGCTCAGCCAAACGTTGGCTGCCCGAGCGCTTTGCCGCATCGGCCTGCACGCTCGCTCAGCGCCTGGGCGCCACCGTGGCCCTCCATGGTTCCGCCTCCGAGCGCGATCTCTGCGAATCCGTCTGCGCGATGATCGCTCAACACGGTATCCGCGCCGTCAACTACGCCGGTCGCACCACGTTGGAGGAATTCATCGAACGCGCGGCCGCCAGCCGCCTCTTCCTGACCAACGACAGCGGGGCCATGCACATCGCCTCCGCCCTCGGCGTCCCCACCGTCGCCGTTTCCGGCCCGACCAATCCCGACACCACCGGTCCTGCCGGTCCGTTGGCCCGCATCGTCCGTAATCCGGTCGAGTGCGCCCCCTGCCTGTTGCGCGTTTGCCCCATCGATCACCGCTGCATGACCCGGGTCCAGCATGAGACCGTTTCCCATGCGGCTCTCGATCTGATACAAATGGCAGTTGAGTGGACACCAGACTCAAAATAGCCAAGTTGTCGGCGTGGAACCCTTCCACGCTGAAACCTGTTGTGTCGGGCTACTT
>JBEKHU010000424.1:0-4190 GCA_050012115.1 Bryobacteraceae bacterium
TCGCCGCCAGCTCCCCGGCCAGCTCCGGCACATGGCTTTGCAGCATGCCCGGGCCGCGCCGGTCCAGTTCATCCTTGATTGCTTCGATGATCGCCGGATGGTTGTGCCCGGCGTTGTGCACGCAGTAGCCGGACAGGAAATCGAGGATCCGCCGGCCATCCTCAGTGATCAGTTCCACGCCTGCGCAGTGGCGATAGCGAACGTTCATCTCCAGGACGTTCAGCAGCTTCACCCACTGCGGGTTGACCCGATCTTCATACAGCGCTTCGGCTACACGCGTCTCGCTGGCGAGTTGCAATCCCTATGCCCTCCTGCGAACTGACTCTCGAACAGTTGATTCCAGGGACGGAGGAACCTCCGTCTAGGTTTCTGATGAAGTAGAATCCAACGCAGATTCCCATGCGATCCATGTAACTCTCTCCTGCGGTGCTGAAGAATCCTACAGATGCACGCCAAGCACCCAAGCGAGAACCCTGCCGGCATGAGTTTCTGCCACTCTGGAAAGCCCCCTCCCACCGGCGGGATCTGCACACCGCGAATGGCGTCAGCTCGCGGCGATTTGAGAGCTGCTGGTCCGAATTACTGGGTTGACCCGAGGGACGAGTTCGGATAAAGTCGTAACTGCGGTTCTGTAGTCGACAATTCATCCGAAGTGCTGAATGACGCCCCCCTGCAAAACCATTTTTTTTACATTCGCACTCGGGCTGGTCTCCACCTTTCTTTTAAGCGCCGCCTATAGTGCGCCCACGCCTTTGCCCCCCCTTGAGTTTCGGGCGGTCGAGCCTTCCACGCATGCCTCCGGAGTTGACGTTCAAAAGATCCAGACGCAGATCGCGGCCCCCACGCCGCCCCAGAACGCCCCGCTCCTGTCGCTCGCCGGGCAGGCGCTCCGCGAAAGTGAGCAGCACTTCCAGGACGGCAAATCCCTGCTGTTGGAACAACGCGTGGAAGAGGCGCGCCGCGAGTTCGACCTGGCGGTCGACATCCTGTTGAACGTTCCCGAAAACGTGCCCGACCGCTCGCTCTTCGAACGGAAAGCCGAAGAGATCGTTCGTCGGATTCACAAGTACGATCTCGAAGACCTGGGCGCCGGCCAGTCTCCCGAGGGCCTCTTCTTCACCCAGTCGCCGCGCGACGATCTCCTCGACATGACCTTCCCGGTCGACCCGCGCCTGAAGGGCCGCGTGCTGGAAAGTGTCCGCGCCTCCTCGTCGCAACTGCCCCTGGATGTCAACGACGCGGTGCTCGGCTACATCAACTTCTTCAGCAGCCCCCGCGGCCCGCGCATTTTCCTATCTGGCTGGACGCGCGCTGGACGCTATCGGCCGATGATCGAAAGGGTATTCCGGGAAGAGGGCCTGCCCTCGGAGCTGATCCATCTCGCTCAGGCCGAGTCGGGCTTCATGCCGCGCGCGCTCTCGGTCAAGGCCTGCGCCGGTATGTGGCAGTTCGCCCGTCGGACGGGTGGCCTGTACGGTCTGGAAGCCAGCAGGCTGCAGGACGACCGGCTGGATCCCGAGAAAGCGACGCGCGCCGCCGCCCGCCACCTCCGCGACCTCTACCGCCAGACCGGCGACTGGTACCTCGCCATGGCGGGCTACGATTGCGGCCCGCTGTGCGTCGAGCGTGCCGTGCAGCGGACCGGCCTCGCCGATTACTGGGAATTGCGCCGCCGCAACGCGTTGCCGCGCGAAACCCGGAATTACGTCCCCGCCATCCTGGCGATGGCTATCATCGCGCAGGACCCCGCCGCCTACGGGATTTCCGTCATCGACCAGGACCCGGAGCTCGAGTTCGATACCGTCCGGCTTTCCGCCCCGACCCACCTCACCCTGCTGGCCGATGCCGCCGATTCGCCCGTCTCCGACCTGCGCGACCTCAATCCTTCCGTGCTCCGGAACGTTGCGCCGGCGGGTTCCGACGTGCGCGTTCCAAACGGCCGGGCGCGCGCCGTGCTCTCGGCTCTGGAGGCGGTTCCGGCGGACAAGCGCGCTTCCTGGCGCCTCCATCGCGTCTCCGCCGGTGACACTCTCCCGCAGATCGTCCGCCGCTATGGCGCGACGCCCCCCGCGATCCTGGCCGCCAACCGCTCCCTGGGCGCCGCCTGGTTCGTTCATCCTCAGGTGGGCGAACTGGTCCTGATTCCTCTCGCGCCGCGCCCCGCGGCTGCGGCGAAGACCGCTCGCCGCTCGACGGCGCAGACCAGGTCCGCTGGCGGCGCCACCGCTAAGGCGCGCCACCGCGGCACGCCCGCGGCTCGTGCCAAAGGCTCTTCTCGCGCCACTCAGCTTGCCTCCGCCTCGCGCCCCCAGGCCCGCCGCACCGCCGCCCGCTAGCCGGCGCCCGTTCCGGGCTTCTCTCCTGATGCCCATTCAGCCGCCGCGCAAACATGCTCTTGTCAGCTTCCACAGGACATGATAATTTTGATTCGACCCTGCCAAAGGAGACTTCTGCGCATGGTGTTATGGAAGATGAGTTCCTTCGATTCGTTCGACGAAGGTGAAACCGATTTTGACTCCGTGGTCAAGGACGACGGGGTCCGCGATGTTGACGATGGGCCCGCGGGCTCGATGGATCAAGCAGCGCCGGCTGCGGTGGTTGTGGAGGAGATCGTAGTGGTCGAGGCTCTCCAGGCCGCCCCGCCTCCCGCGCCCCCCGCGAAAAAGCCCGCTGCCCGCGCCCCCAAGCCCAAGCCGGCCGCAAAACCTCCGGCGCCCAAACCGGCCGAGGTGAAGCCCCCGGCGAAGCAGCCGCCTGTCAAGAAAGCCGCGGTCAAGCCCGCTGCGCCGGCTCCTGCCGCCAAAGCCGCCAAGCCGGCCGTCAAGAAAGCGGTCAAGGCAGCCAAGAAACCGGTGAAGGCGGCTGTCAAGAAAGCTGTGAAGAAAGCGGCGCCAGTCAAGAAAGCGGTCAAAAGGGCAGCCAAGAAGGCGGTCAAAAAGGCGGTCAAAAAGGCAGTCAAGAAGCCGATCAAGAAGGCTGCCGTGAAGAAGGCTGCCAAGCCCGCTCCCAAGAAGGCCGCTCTCAAAAAGGCCGCCAAGCCCGTGAAAAAGGCTCCGCCCAAAAAAGCCGCGGCCAAGAAAAAGAAGAGGTAATCGTCGGGCCCGCTTCCAGCCGGAGCCTGCTCCGAATCGGATGAGGTCCCACCGGGCGCCCCTCCGGGCGCCCATCTTCTTGTGTGCCTCGGCCTCCGCGGCGTCCTCGACGCGCCGGCGCCCTGCCGTGTGCTGCCCGGTCCTGGGAAATCTAACTCTGCGCTTCCGAGCTTCCCTCGCGCACTACCGAACGGCACTTGCGGAACAGTTCCATCAGCGACTCGGCCTGCTCCTCCGGCGTGCGCACGCCCTTCCCGGCGAAGCCCACCTGCATCCCTTTGCCGTATGCTGTGGAAGACGCGATGAATTTCATCAGCTCCAGAGCGACCTCGTCGCTCGTCGCTCCGTGGGTCGTCTTGTCCTGATCTTCCATGGGATGATGCGGCTCCTCAACTTATGGCTGGCATGTGCGCGGGGGCTCGTCCTGCTGCTGCCTCAACCAGATTAGCGCAGCCGCCCATGCCCGTTCTTGCCACCCGTTTTCTCCGGCACATGCGCGGCGGCGCGCAGGCCCACCTGCTCGAAGCCGGCGACGGCCATTTCTACGTCACCAAGTTTCGCGAGAATCCCCAGCACCTGCGGATCCTGGTCAACGAGTGGATCTCGGCCCGCCTGATCGAATACCTGCAGATCGCCGCGCCCCCGGCGGCCGTGATCGAACTCGACCAGTCCTTCCTCGGGCGTGAGCACGAAGTGAAAATCCGCCTCGCCGCCCGCGAGACCCCCGTCGAGCCCGGCTGGCATTTCGGGTCCCGCTTTCCCGGCCATCCCGACCGCGAGGCCGTCTACGATTATCTGCCCGACAGCCTCCTCGGCCAGGTCCACAACCTGCGCCACTTCCTCGGCATCTTCGCCTTCGACAAGTGGACCGCCAACTCCGACTCCCGCCAGGCCATCTTCGTGCGCCAGCGCATCAGCCACTGGATCGAGGACTCCGGCCAGCCGCCGCTCAAGAAATCGTTCCTGGCGCTGATGATCGACAACGGCTACGCCTTCGACGGGCCGCACTGGGAGTTCACCGACAACCCCGCTGGAGGGTTCTACTTCCGTCCCATGGTCTACAACGCCGCCCGCACCCTGGACGACTTCAACCCCTGG
>JBEKHU010000425.1:0-4180 GCA_050012115.1 Bryobacteraceae bacterium
GCGATCAGCCTGCTCGTCGCGGTGTTCCATCAGCGGATTGCGGATGCGGGCGCGATAGTCCTGCTCCATGCCGCAGGGGCGCTGGTCATCGTTGCATTTGCCTTTTACCCGCGGCTGCCGGGCGGCCGCCTTTTCCGGCACTGGTATCCGCTGCCGTACATCGGCGTTTGTTACCGCGTGACGAGCCTCGTCATCCCCGCCATCTGGCCGTCGGTCAGGGATCTGAGCGTCGATGCCCGGCTGGCGGCGTGGGATTACGCCATCTGGGGCGTGCACCCGACGGTCTGGCTGGAGCGCATCCAGACGCCGCTGCTGACGGAAGCGCTGCAGATTACCTACGCGCTGTTCCTGCCCGTGGTCCTGTCGCTGGCGTTGTTTCTGTATGTCCGGAAGCGCCTGGATGAATTTCGCAGTTACGCCTTCCTGCTGGCGCTGGGTTTCCTGGTCTCGTATGTGGGCTACCTGTTCGTGCCCGCGCGGGGGCCGCGGTTCTATCTCGACGGGTTGCAGACGCAGCCGCTGGCCGGGGTGTGGCTCTTCGGACCGCTCCGGGTCCTGTTGGATCGGATGGAGTCGGCGCACTACGATTGTTTTCCGAGCGGGCACCTGGAAATGACGATTCTGGCGCTGTGGTGGTCGCGGCGGGTTGTGCCGCGCCTGGTTGGAGTCTACGGTGTTTACGCCGGTTGCATGCTGCTGGCGACGACGTACCTGCGCTATCACTACACTGTGGACCTGCTGGCCGGGGCGGTCGTTGCGGTCTTGGTTCTGGCCGCCGCGCCACGCCTTATGAGATGGTGGCAATGAGGCACGGCCGCTACCGAGTAGCCATGCTTGTTGTACAAATGTCCTGGAATCAATAGTTTAAGAAATTACTGGCCGCTACTTGTAGCGGCTTAGGTCCCGTGTTCCGGGCGGCTGAAGGGGAGCAGGAGGCGAGGTGGACCAGATCGGGATCCTGACGGTGGACGACGCGCGAGCGCGCCGCGAGTTCCTGGAGTTTCCGTATCGCTTGTATCGTAACCACCCCTATTGGGTTCCCCCCTTGCGGCTGGACCAGAAGGAGCTCTTCGACCCGGCGAAACATCCCTTCCACCGGCATGCCACGATGCGCAGTTTCCTGGCGCAGCGCGCGGGCCGGACAGTCGGTCGCATCGCCGCCATACTCGATCCGCGCCATAACGAGTTCCAAGGCGAGAAAGCGGGTTTCTTCGGCTTTCTCGAAATGATCGACGACGCGGAGGCGGCCTCCGCCCTGCTCGGGGCCGCGCGCGCGTGGCTGGTTCAACACGGCGCCGAGGTGATCCGCGGGCCAGTGAATCCCTCGACCAACTACGAGTGCGGCGTTCTGGTGGATGGATTCGACTCCTGTCCGATGGTCATGATGACCTACAATCACCCTTACTACGGAGCGCTGATCGAACAGGCCGGGCTGCACCAAGCCAAGGACCTGGTGGCCTACTACATCCCGACGCGCGAGGCCAAAGGCAGCCGCCTGGAGACGCTGACGGCCCGCGCGGAGTCCATGGGCATGCGCATCCGCGAGATCAACATGGAGCGGTTCGAGCAGGAGGTGGAACTCGCCTGGGGCGTCTACAACTCGGCCTGGAGCCGGAACTGGGGCTTCGTGCCGATGACGCGCGAGGAGTTCTTCCACCATGGGCAGCAGATGAAGCCGGTGCTGGTGCCGGCGCTGACGCGGATCGCCGAAATCGGAGACACGGTGGCCGGCTTCGCCGTGGCGCTGCCCGACATCAACGAAGCGCTGAAGCACGCCGGCGGAAGGTTGTTTCCGTTCGGTCTGCTCAAACTGCTGTGGTACCGGCGCGGCATCCGCCGGCTGCGGGTGGTGCTGCTCGGCGTGCGGGAGGAGTTTCGCGCCACGCCCGCGGCCGCCGGGCTGTATGCGTCCCTGATCCGCGAGGCTTTGCGGCTGAACTACGAGGGCGCGGAGTGCTCCTGGATCCTCGAGGACAATGTGCTGATGCGGCGATCGATCGAAACGCTGGGCGGGACGGTTTACAAGACCTATCGCATCTACGAGTGGCCGTAGCCCTAACCCGGATGTTTCACCAACAATCGGCTACGGCGCGCGATAGGGCCGCATCTACTGCGTTGCGCTTGGTCGCCGTCCTCGACGTACTGTCAAGTACGCCTCCGGTCGGCTTCCGTCGCGCGCCTAGTATCTGCGGCCCTCTCATCGCGCCTCGCTGCGATCGTGGTGAAACAACCGGGTTAATAGGTTGAAGGCACTCCGCAAAGGCCGCAAACTCGCAGGCTGATTCCAGCAACTCCTCTCGGCCGACTTGATGCGTGTGCCGTGACAGCGATGCCCAAGCGGAAACGCCGGACCGGCGGCGCGCGGCGGAAGCGGCCGGCTTAGACAGCAGGGACCTCCTGCTGCAGTTCTTCAAACTCGCGCGGCGAGATGAGGTGGAAGCGGATCTCCAACTGGGTGAACAGGCGGAGGTGGGAGATCATCTCGTCGGTGGGGACGCCGGCGGTGGCGATGTGGAGCGTGCCGTCCTCGACCCGGAAGGGCAAGACGCGCCAGGTCCGCGCGGCCTCCTGGGGAATGGTGCGGCGGGTGCGCGGGCTGATCCCGCCGGCTGAGAGGCGGGCCCGGGGCAGGCTCTGCTGGAGGCACAGCGCATCCATCAACTGTTCTTCGGTGACGAGGCCCTGGTCGAGGAAGAAGTCGGCGACAGGGGTGGAGGCGGGACGCGCGGCGAGCGCCTGTTCATAGAACCGAGCCGGGCCGAAGCCGAGGAACTCGAAGATCTCGGGCAGGGTCCGCTTGTGGGCCAGCAAGCTGCCGCGGGTGGGGTAGGCGTGGCTGGTCTTGGTCCAGGCGAGACGCCGGCCACGGAGTTTCGATTCGGCGAACAGGCGCAGCGCGCGGAGAGTGGCCGCGGCGTTGATGAAATTGGCCCACAAGAGGCGGACGGGCGCCCACAGGGCGAAGCGCCAGCCGTAGATGCGGGCGGAAACGGCCATGCGGACGGGCAGACGGAAGCCGACCAGGCCGAAGTTGAAGGCCAGAAGCCAGGCCAGCCAGGGCCGCACACGCACAATCGAGGAGATCACCCAGGGGCCGCCCAGCAGGAGATGCAGCACCCAGGCGATCCCGCCGGCGACCAACAGCAGATTGCACAGCAGGCTGACGGGGTTGCCCCACAGGCCTTTGCGGTCGCGCCACAGAAACCAGGCCTGTTGCCAGGGGCCGCGCCAACCGTGGCGCTCCCAGCCCTGCAGGGAATTGCCCGCGATCCAGCGCGAGCGCTGGCGCACGGCCTGGCTCCAGCGGCGGGGGAAGTATTCGCGCGTGGCGACCGGCCCGGCGCGGTCGAACCCCAGCGGGAGGAAGATCTGGTCCAGGCCCAGCTTATAGGCGCGCAGACCGAGATCGTAGTCTTCGGTGAGGCACTGCGGGTCGAAGACCTCGCCGTAGCGCGCGGCCAACTGGCGCAGGGTGTCGCGGCGCAGCGCGGTCCCGACCCCGCATCCGGGGACGAAAGCGCCGGCCAATTGCCGCGTGAGGAGGTCTTTATACTGGCTTTCCGCGAAATCGTCGCAATAGACGCCGTGGGTCAGCTCCCAGGGCGGCGTCGGCAAGGCCAGCACCGGCAGTTGCAGGAAGTGGGCGTGGCCGATGCGGGCGTTGAACAGACCGAGCTCGTCGGGATGAACCAGGTCCTCGGCGTCGTGGAGGACGACGCAGGCGAATTCCTCGCCCATGGCCTGCTCTTCCTCCTCGATGGCGCGGCAGATCCAATTCAGGCAATCGGCCTTGGAGGTGGGACCGTCGTGCGGCAGGCAGACCAGGCGCAGCTTGGCGTGGCGCGCCGCGGCCTCGCCGACGGCGGCCGCCGTGGCCGGGTCGTTGGGATAGACGCCGACGAAGACGCGGTAGCGGGAATAGCGCAGAGCGGCCAGGTTGTGGTCGAGCATCGAGGCGATGACTTCGGCCTCATGCCAGCAGGGAATGAGGATCGCGATGGGCCGCTCGGGCTGGGCTTCCCAGGTTGTGCGGGCGTGGCTGCGAGACAGCTTCTGGCGCGCCAGGCGCAGCAGCCAGAGCAGGTCGAGGAGCAGATCATCCAAGGCGGAGATGAGGATGTAGAGACCGAGCGGAACCAGGAGCCAGGCTGTCAGCCGGGCCGCCGCCCCCGCCATTTC
Source organism: Bryobacteraceae bacterium (assembly GCA_050012115.1). Taxonomy (GTDB): domain Bacteria; phylum Acidobacteriota; class Terriglobia; order Bryobacterales; family Bryobacteraceae; genus CAIVVT01. Next base: position 4,180 of record JBEKHU010000425.1, read on the forward strand.
A
>JBEKHU010000426.1:0-4175 GCA_050012115.1 Bryobacteraceae bacterium
GAACTGGCGGACCGGACGGCGGGCGAGGCCGAGGAGGCGCCGCCGCCCTCGCGCTTGCGTACGATCCTGATCGTGATCGTATTGCTGGCGGCGGTGGGCGGGTACTTTGCCTGGCGCTATTACTCGGTGCGCGAGACGACCGACGACGCGCAAATCGACGGACACGTGAACCCCATGGCGGCGCGGGTCGGAGGGACCATCATCGAAATCCCGGTGAAGGACAACCAGTACGTGGAAGCGGGCGCCGTGCTGGCGCAGCTCGATCCGAAGGACTATCAGGTCGCGGTGGCGCGGGCGCGCGCCGACCTGGCGGAGGCCGAGGCGGCGCTGGCCGGGAGCCAGACCGACGTGCCGATTACGACGACCAACACGGTCACACGTCTGAGCGAATCGACCGCCGGCGTGGGCGCGGCGGAGGCGTCGCTGACGACGACGGAGAGGATGGTCGCAATGGCCAAGGCGCGGCTCGAATCCGCCCGCGCGACGGTGCTGCAAGTCCAAGCCAACTATGACAAGGCAGCGAAGGACGTCGAGCGTTTCCGGCCGCTGGTGGCCAAGGAAGAGATCTCAAAACAGCAGTTCGACGCGGCGGTGGCGCAGGCCGACGCGCTGAAAGCGAGCCTGGCCGCCGTGCAGGCGCAGGTCAACGAGGCGGAGGCGAACGTCCGGACCCAGGAGAGCGGACTGAACCGCGATCGGGAACGCGTGAAGGAGGCCCAAGCTACCGAACAACGGGCGCACACGGGACCGCAACAGGTGGCGGTGACGAAGGCGCGCGCGAAGTCGGCCGCGGCGCGCGTGGAACAGGCCAAGGCCTTGCTGCAGCAGGCCGAGTTGAACCTGGCCTACACCACGGTCCGGGCGCCAATCGCAGGGATCGTCAGCAATCGCACGGTGGAGCTGGGCCAGATCGTGGGGCCGGCGCAACCGTTGATGGCCGTGATTCCGACCGAGGACATCTGGGTGACGGCGAACTTTAAGGAGACGCAATTACGTTCGATGAAGCCCGGGCAGAAAGCGAGCATTCTGGTGGACGTCGATGGGCGCGAGTACGCAGGGCACGTGGACAGCATCGCCGGAGCCACGGGCGCCCGTTTCAGCCTGTTGCCCCCGGAGAATGCGACCGGCAATTTTGTCAAAGTGGTGCAGCGCCTGCCGGTGAAAATCGTCCTCGATCCGGTGCAGGACAAGGTGCACCGGCTGCGGCCGGGCATGTCGGTCGAAGCGACTGTGTTTACAAAGTAACCGAAGCCAAACAGGAGCGCCGTGATGTACCGTGTGCTGACTATTTCGCGAGAGTACGGGAGCGCAGGCATCTACACCGCCCGGATGATCGCCAACAAGCTCGGCTGGAAACTGTTGGATTCGGAGTTGATCGATGCGATCGTCGAGCAGGCGAAGGTCGATCCGAAAGTGGCCGAGCGGTTCGATGAGCGGGTCGACCCATGGCTGCATCGCATCAGCCGGAAGGCGCTGTGGCACGGAGCGTTTGAGGGAGTAGCCGAGTTGGACGATACGGCAGTGTTTGACGCCCATACGATGGCCATTCTCACGAAGCGCATCATCCAGGAAGTCGCGGAGATAGGTGGGTGCGTCGTGGTCGGAAGGGGAGCGCAATGCCTTCTGGCGAGCCGCGCGGACACGTTCCACGCGTTTGTGTATGCGCCGCGCGCGCTGCGGCTGGAAAACCTGCGCAAACGGCTGCCGGACGTCGAAGACCTCGAGCGCGCGATGGATACGGTGGACCGCCGGCGTGCGGATTACATCCGGCTGAACTACGACCGCGACATGTACAACCCTCAGCTCTATGACCTGATGGTGAACACCCGCGTCGGGATCGAGGCGGCAGTCCGGATCATGCTGTTCGCGATGGGCCATGGAGAATAGCGAGTGAGCGCAGAAATCGCTCCGCAGGCCCATCAACCGCTGGTGAATCCGTGGATCGTCGCCATGGCGGTCATGCTCAGCACGTTCATGGAAGTGCTGGACACGACAGTGGTGAACGTGTCGCTGCCGCACATCGCGGGCAGCGTTTCGGCGACGGTGGACGAGGCGACGTGGGTGCTGACCTCGTACCTGGTCGCGAACGCGATCATCCTGCCGATGGCGGGCTGGCTGGCGAGGCATTTCGGGCGCAAGCGGCTGCTGCTCGCGTCAACCGTCGGATTCACGCTGGCATCGGCGCTGTGCGGCTTCGCGCCGAACCTGCCGACGTTGATCCTGTTCCGCATCCTCCAGGGACTCTGTGGCGGTGCGCTGCAACCCTTGTCGCAGGCCATTCTGCTCGAGTCTTTCAAACCGGAGGACCGCGGCAAGGCGATGGGTTTCTGGGGCCTCGGCATCGTGGTTGCGCCGGTGCTCGGGCCGGTGCTCGGCGGCTGGCTGACGGACAGTTATAGCTGGCGCTGGGTGTTTTACATCAACATCCCAATCGGCATCCTGTCGGTGATATTAGCGAAGCTCTACGTCTTCGACCCGCCGTACCTGAAACGCCGCGCGGGCTCAGGGATCGATGTCTGGGGTATGGGCATGCTGGCGCTGGGGATCGGCGCGCTGCAGATCATGCTCGACAAGGGCCAGCAGGAAGATTGGTTCGAATCGCATTTCATCGTCTGGCTGGCGGTGATCACGATTGTGGGGCTGAGCGCGTTCATCATCCGCGAGCTGCGCATCGAGCACCCGATCGTGAACCTGCGAGTCTTCAAAGAGCGGACCTACGCCACGGGCGTTTTCCTGATGACCGTGCTGGGCTTCGTGCTGTACGGCAGCCTGGTGCTGCTGCCCATCTGGCTGCAGACACTGCTGGGTTATCCGTCGCTGCAGGCGGGCATCGCCCTGGCACCGCGCGGCCTTGGCTCCATGCTCGCCATGCCGTTCGTCGGCGCATTCATCGGGCGCTTAGACGCCCGCAAGTTCCTCGCGACGGGGCTGTTCCTCGGGTCGCTGACGCTGTGGCGCTTCTCTCAATTGAACGCCGATGTTGGCTACTGGGACCTGTTCTGGCCGCAGTTCATCCAGGGCATGGCGCTGGCGATGCTCTTCGTTCCGCTGTCGACGATCTCGATGAACCGCATCGCGAAAGAGAACATGGGTAATGCGACCAGCCTGTTCAACCTGCTGCGCAACATCGGCGGCAGCATGGGCATCGCCGGCGTCGCCACCATGTTCGCGCGGCGTCAGCAGACCTTCACGAATACGCTGAGCGCCCACGTCACGCCATACAGCGCGGGCACTCATCTTATGTCACACGGGATGCAATCGATGTTCCGGGCCCATGGCTCGGATCCGGCGACGGCCTACCACAAGGCGTACGTCGGGCTGTTCGGCATGGTTGAGCGGCAGGCCGTGATGCTGGCCTTCATTGACGTGTTCCAACTGCTGGCGGTGATGTTCCTGGCGATCATCCCGCTGATCCTGCTCATGAAGCGGCCGGGCAAGGGCGGGCCGGGCGAGATTTCAGCCCACTAACAGCCGGTCCATTCCGGACCGCGCGCGCGCCACACGCCGCCTGCGTCGAGGAGGCCGGCGCGCAGCTCGAAAATGGTCCTGCCGAGCAGCGGGTGGCGCGCTCCGGGGGCGATCTCGGCAAGCGGCTCGAGCACGAACAGCCGCTCATGCAGGCGCGGATGCGGAATCACCAGGCCACACTCTTCGAGCACGAGGTCTTCCCACAACAGAATGTCAAGGTCGATCAGGCGCGGACCATTGCGCACGGTCCGTACGCGCCCCAGCCGGCGCTCGATCGCCAGCGCCGCTTGCAGGAACCGCCCCGGGCTGAGCGTCGTTTCCAGGCGAACCGCCGCGTTGAAGAACCAGTCCTGATCGAGGCGGCCGACCGGCGCGGTGCGGTAGAGGGACGATGCCGCAATGAGGCGGGCGGGCGCGGCGGATGGCTCGCCGTCAGCCGCGTCCACGTGATACCCGGTGAGGCATTCCACAGCGCGGCGCAGGTTCTCCTCCTTGTCGCCGAGGTTCGAGCCCAGGCCTACCAGCACCTCAGCCATGGCGTTCGCGCAAAATCTCCACCCCAGCCGCGCCGACGCCGCGATGCCGCAGGGCCGCGGGCTTCTTCAGCAGGATGTGAACGCGTGGGACCGCAAACCGCTCGAGAATCCGCGCGGCCATCGCTTCGATGAGCGTCTCGATGAGCACGTATTCCTTTTCGCCGGCGAGTT
>JBEKHU010000427.1:0-4171 GCA_050012115.1 Bryobacteraceae bacterium
CGTGGACATCCTGATCGACCTGCTGACCGATTCGGGGACCAGCGCCATGTCCACCGAGCAGTGGGCGGCGATGATGCGCGGCGACGAGAGCTATGCCGGCAGCGAGAGTTATTTCCGATTGAAGAGCGCGGCCGAGGAGTTGATGGGCTTCCAGCACGTGATTCCGACGCACCAGGGCCGGGCGGCGGAGCGCATATTGTTCAGCGTGCTGTGCAAGCCGGGGTGCGTCGTGCCGAACAACACGCACTTCGACACCACCCGCGCGAACATCGAGTTCACGGGCGCCAAGGCGGTAGACCTGATCAAGCCGGAAGCCCGTGACACGCAGGTGCAACTGCCGTTCAAGGGCGACATGGACACGGAGGCGCTGGAACGGCTGATCGAGGAGCACGGGCGCGAACGGATCCCGCTGGTCATGGTCACGGTGACGAACAACTCGGGCGGGGGACAGCCCGTGTCGATGGCCAACCTGGAACAGGTGCGAGCGATCACCCGCCGACACGGCATTCCGTTGTACCTGGATGCATGCCGCTTTGCGGAAAACGCCTGGTTCATCCACGAGCGCGAGGCCGGGTACGCGAGCTGGACGGCGCGCGACATCGCGCGAAAGATGTTCTCGCTGGCCGACGGGTGCACGTTCTCGGCCAAGAAGGATGCCTTCGCCAACATCGGCGGGCTGCTGTGCACGAACGACGACCGGCTGGCGCAGCAGGAGAAGGACCTGCTGATCCTGACCGAGGGCTTTCCGACCTACGGAGGGCTGGCCGGGCGCGACCTGGACGCTATCGCCGTGGGGCTGGTGGAGGTGCTCGACCCGTACTACCTGCAGTACAGGATCGCCTCGACGGCGTATCTGGGGCGGCACATTGCCGACCGAGGCGTGCCGATCGTGGAACCGCCGGGCGGCCACGCGATTTACATTGACGCAGGGCGGATGCTGCCGCACATTCCGCGGGAACAGTTCCCGGCGCAGTCGCTGGCGGTGGAGCTGTACCGTCACGCCGGGATCCGCAGCGTGGAGATCGGATCGGTGATGTTCGGCCCGCACGCGCAGAATGAGCTGTTGCGCCTGGCCATTCCGCGGCGGGTCTACACGCAGAGCCATATCGACTACGTGGTGGAGGCGATTCTCGAGGTCAACAGCCGGAAAGAGCAACTGCGGGGCTACGAAATCACGTGGCAGCCGGAATTCCTGCGGCATTTCAGTTGCCGGTTCCGGCCGCTAGGTTAAGTTGCACGGCCTGGCGTTTCGCTAACCCGTTGGAACGAGGGCGGAATGCCTTGGCAGCGGGTGAATTGTACCCGTGGGGGCTGTGACTGCATCCAACGGTAATAGATATCGTGCCAATAGCTATCGAACGGCAGGCTACAATGAGACCTGGGCCTCGTTCCATGAGACTCGGCACTGTCGTTGCGGTTCTGGTATTGGCCGCCTTTCCGGCGCCGGCCGCCAAGGCACAAGCCAACGTGGCCAAAGCGCAGCGGCTGTACAACCGGACCGAGTACCGGGATGCCTTGGCTGTTCTGAAAAAGATTCCCCGGAAGACCGCGGCGGAGTGGGAACTCGAAGGGCGCTGCCGGTACATGCTGGGTGATTTCAAGCCAGCCATCGAAGCCTTGGAGAAGGCGGTCCGGCTGGAGCCCGTCGATTCGGATCATTACTTGTGGCTGGGACGCGCCTGGGGCCGGCGCGCGGAAACCAGCGTCTTCTTCATGGCTGTCAAATATGCGGGCCACGCCCGCCAGAACTTTGAGAAGGCGGTTGAGCTCGCTCCCGGTAACATGGAAGCGGTGAACGATCTTTTCTCGTATTATCTGAGCGCGCCCGGATTCCTCGGGGGCGGCATCGACCGGGCGATCCATTTGTCGGAAATCATCCAAAAAAACGACCCAGTCGAATACCAGTGGGCGCTGGCGCGGATCGCGATCGAGCGCAAGCAATACGATCTGGCCGAGGGGCAATTGAAAAAGGCGATCGACATGGCCCCGCGGCAGATCAGCCGGATCGTGGACCTGGCCAAATTCCTGGCCGGCCAGGGCCGAATCAGCGAAAGCGAAGCGGCCTTCGAACAGGCGGCGAGCATCAACCCTTCCGACAAGAAACTGCTGTTCACGCGCGCCGAGACCTATGTGAAGGGGCGCCGGAATCTGGAAACTGCCAAGAAACTCCTCGAGGCCTATCTGCAAGCCCCTCTGACCCCCGACGATCCATCCCGCGAGGAGGCGCGGAAGCTGCTGGAGCGCGCCTCGGGCGCGAGCGATTAGCGGCATGCGGCCCGCTCTTCCATTCCTCCGCGAAGCGCTGAACTTCAGCTTCCAGGCGCTGCTGGCGAATAAGATCCGCACTGCCCTGACGGCGCTGGGGCTGTTGATCGGCAACGCCTCGGTCATTCTGGTGGTGACTATCTCGATCACCAGCCGGGACCTGATCCTCGACAAGATCCGCGGCGTCGGGTCGAACATGATTTATGCGCAGTTCGACGGCGGCCCACTCGATGCCACGAAGTACGCCGCCGATTTCATCAAGCTGGCCGACGTGGACGCAGTGCGGCAGAGTCTCGGATCGCGGATCGTCGCCGCCACGCCGGTGATCACCTCCAACGACCGCATGGTGATCGGGGGCAAGGAGCGCGACGTCCGCATCATCGGCTCAGACGAGTACTATGCTCCAGTGCGCAACCTGCTGCTGCTGGCCGGGCGCTTCGTCGACCCTTCCGACGTCACGCTGCGCCAGAAGGTTGCCCTGCTCGACGACAAGCTGGCTGGCAAGTTGTTTGGCTCGGCGCAGGCCTCGGTGGGCCAGATCGTCAAGCTGCACGGGCTGCAATTCACCGTCGTGGGGGTGTTCAAGGAGCGCACATCGACATTCGGGATCTCGGAGCTGGGCGACAGCGGGGCGGCCATGATTCCGATTTCGGTGCACCGCACGTTCGAGCACGTCGAGCGCGTGGACCCGATGTACGTGCAAGCGCGGCTGGCGAGCGACGTGCCCGCCGTGACGCAGGCCGTGGCGCAGGTGATCGCGTCCCGGCACCGGCCGGGCGCCCGCTACAGCGTTCTGAACCTGGCGGCGCTGCTCGATGCAGCCAATGCTATCGCCGCCGTGCTGACGGTGGTGCTGATCCTGGTGTCGGCGATCGCGCTGGTCATCAGCGGCATCGGCATCATGAACATCATGCTGGTGACGGTGACGGAGCGAACGCGCGAGATCGGTCTGCGAATGTCGCTGGGGGCATCGCAGCACGATGTGCAGCTGCAGTTTCTGATGGAGGCTCTGCTGTTGAGCGTGAGCGGGGGGCTGCTGGGGATCGTGGCCGGGGTGGCGCTGCCCGTGGCGGCGAACCTGCTGCAGGATCAGGTGCAAATCCCGATCTCGATGCTTTCGATCGCGGTGGCTTTCCTGGTGAGCTTCGCCGTTGGGATCATCTTCGGGATCCTGCCGGCCAGGCGCGCCGCGCTGCTGAATCCGACGGAGGCGCTACGCTACGAGTAGCGCCATGAAGAAACTGATTCTCGTCCTTTGCGCCGCCTGTGCCAGCCTCCCCATGGCGGCGGAGACTGTCACGCTGACCCTGAAGCAGGCCGTGGACATGGCTCTGCGGCAGAATCCCGACATCGCGCTCGCGCGTCTGGAGGAGCAACGGGCGGCGCTGAACGTCCAGGTGGTGAAGGAGCCGCTGCTGCCGCGGGTGTACGCCGGCAGCGGACTGGCCTACTCCAATGGCTTCCCCATGAGCATCGAGGGCTCGGCCCCGTCCATCGTGCAGGCCAGGGCGGTGCGCGGGTTATACTCCCGGCCGCAGGGCTATCAAGTGGCCGAGGCGCGCGAGAACGCCGTCGGCGCGACGTACACGACGGCCGCCACGCGCGAGGAGGTCGCGTTGAGAACGGCCACGCTGTTCCTCGACCTGGAGAAAGCCACGCGCGCCATCGAACTGGCCGCCAAGCAGGCGGAGGAGATGAGCCGCGTTGAAGCGCTCGTCCGGCTGAGGGTCGCGGAGGGGAAGGAGAAAGAGATCGAGGGCCGGCGCGCGGCCTTGAACGTCGCGCGGGCGCGGCAGAAGGTCGAGATGCTGGGGAGCCAGCGGCGGCGGCTCTCCGCGTCGCTGGCGACGGTGCTCGGTCTGAACATTTCGGATCCGATCATTCCAGCCAGCGAGGAGCGTGCCAG
>JBEKHU010000428.1:0-4156 GCA_050012115.1 Bryobacteraceae bacterium
CTCAAGGCCCAATAGAAAGCCAGCACCGGCGGCCTGCTACGCCGGACCGAACAGGTAATTCGAGAGCATCAGCTTCATCTCGGCGATGATGCGCCGCCGCTCGGCCGCCGTCTCCTGCGCGTAGGCGTAAGCGATCAGCCGCTCGCCGGTCTCGATCAGGACCCGCAGTTTCAAGTCGAGGTCGGCGCTCTTCTTCACGCCCAGGCGTCTCATCAGGAACCAGCGCACCAGCGCCGCCGGCCCGGAGTCCGGCTCCGCTTGGCTCTTCCGCGCCTGCGCGCTGACGTGGCGGCCGAGAGCGATGCTGCGGAAATCCGGCCGTTCGTCCAGAAACGCCACGTAGGCGTCGATGATCCGGCTCAGAAACGTTGGTCCGTCCGCCAGCGCCAGCCGCGCCACGCTACGCAGCAGCGTGGCCTTGAAGTCTTCCATGTGCCGCACCGCCACGGCGTCGATAATCGACTGCTTATCCGGGAAGAAGCGGTACAGCCCGCCGACCGAAATGCCCGCCTCCCGGGCGATCAGGCTCGTCGTAATCTCCTCCGTCTCCATGCGCCCGAGCAGCGTGGACGCCGCCGCCAGGATCTGCGCCACCGTGTCCGCGCTGCGCTCCTGCACCGGTGTGCGGCGCACCGCGACGGCCGGTGCTTGGCCTGCCCCGCGAGGCTCCACGGCGTTGTGATTCTTCAACGTGCGGTCCGCTCCTGCCGGCATCCATTGACATTATCGCAGTTGAGATGGTAAAAGCGAAAGAGAGTTCGCGTTCGCGATTTCCATCTTATGCCAGTGCCGGTCTCCCAGATGTGGACGGTGGCGACATACGTCCTCAAGCAGCGCCTGCTCGGCCGCGCCCGCTACCCGCTCGTGCTCATGCTCGAGCCGCTGTTCCGCTGCAACCTCGCCTGCGCCGGCTGCGGCAAGATCCAGTACCCCGGACACATCCTCAAGCTCAACCTCTCCCCCGAGGAGTGCTTCCGCGCCATCGACGAGTGCGGCGCGCCCATCGTCTCCATCCCCGGCGGCGAGCCGCTGATGCATCCGCAGATCGACGAAATCGTGGCCGGTCTCGTCGCCCGCAAGAAATACGTCTACCTTTGCACCAACGCGCTCCTGCTCAAGGAAAAGATCCATCTCTTCTCGACCAGCAAGTACCTCAGCTTCTCGGTGCACGTCGACGGCCAGCGCGAGCATCACGACTTCGCCGTCTGCAAGGAAGGCGGCTACGACATCGCTGTCGCGGGCATCCGCGAGGCCGTCGCGCGCGGTTTCCGCGTCACCACCAACACCACGCTGTTCGACGGCGCCAATCCTAAGAGCGTCCGCGCGCACTTCGACGAGATGATGGAGCTCGGCGTCGAGGGCATGATGCTCTCGCCCGGCTACGCCTACGACAAAGCCCCCGACCAGTCCAGCTTCCTCGGCAAGGCGCGCACCCGCAGCCTGTTCCGCACCGTCCTCTCCAACCGCAATGCCAACTGGATCTTCAACCAGTCGCCGTTGTTCCTCGAGTTCCTGATGGGCCGCCGCGACTACGCCTGCACGCCCTGGGGCATGCCGACCTACAACATCTTCGGCTGGCAGAAACCCTGCTACCTGCTCCAGGACGGCTATGCCGAGACCTTCGCCGAGCTCATGGCGGCGACCGAGTGGCAGCGCTACGGCTCGGAGTCCGGCAATCCGAAATGCGCCAATTGCATGGTCCACTCGGGCTTTGAAGCGAGCGCCGTCCACGACACCTTCTTCTCCTGGCAAGGCTTCGTGGCGACTCTCAAATCGACCTTCTCGTCGCTCTATCCCGACACAAAGGCGCTCGTCGATCTCGCCCGTTTCGAGTTGAACCCCTCCCAGCCCGCGCCCAGGACCGCTGGCCTCGTCCAGATCGAGAAGGCGTAGGCCGGGATTGAACCCCATGAGCCAGGAAGCCTCTGAACCACGCCCGCTCCTGCAGGGCCGCGAATTCGAGACCGCCACCGAGGCGGACCTCCTCGCCGCGCTCGAGCAGGCCTTCGACTACCGCGGCGACGTCACCATCACGCGCCGCGACGGCGCCCGCATCGACGGCTACATCTACGACCGCACCACCGGCCGCCCGCTGGCCGAGTCTTTCGTGCGCGTCATCCCCGCCGATCGCAACGTCAAGCTTGCCATCCCCTTCGCCGATATCGCCGCCATCACCTTCACCGGGCGCGACGCCGCTGCCGGCAAGAGCTGGGAAGCCTGGGTGAAGAAGTATTTCGAAAAGAAAGCCGCCGGCGAAAAGAACATCGAGCTGCGGCCCGAGGGGCTCGACTAGCCGCCCGTCCCGATCAGCTCTTCGACGTCCACTCAAGCGCCAGCCGGATCAGCGTGCGGACCGGCAACCCCGTCGGCCCCTTCGCCAGGTGCGGTTTCGAATCGTCCAGCCACGCCGTGCCGGCGATGTCCAGATGCACCCACGGCTTCTTCTCGACGAAGTTTTCGAGGAATTTCGACGCCGTGATCGGCCCGCCGTAGCGCCCGCCGATGTTCGGCAGATCGGCAAATGCGCTCTTCAGGTACTCGTTGTAGTCCTCGTCCATCGGGAACGGCCACAGCCGCTCGCCCTCCGCCTTGCCCGCCGCCAGCACCTTGCTTTGCAGCTCTTCGTTGTTGGAGAAGACGCCCGCGTAGAGGTGCCCCAGCGCCACGGCAATCGCGCCGGTCAGCGTCGCCGTGTCCACCACGTGCGTGCAACCCTGCCGCACCGCGTAGGTCAGCGCGTCGGCCAGAATCAGCCGGCCTTCGGCGTCGGTATTCAGGACCTCCACAGTCTTGCCGAGATACGTCTTGACGATGTCGCCCGGCCTCTGCGCGTTGCCGCTGACCATGTTCTCGACGCACGGCGCAAAGCCGGTCACCGCGATCGCCGGCTTCAACTGCGCCAGCGCCCGCATCGCGCCGATCACCGTCGCCGCGCCCGCCATGTCGTACTTCATCTTCTCCATGCCGTCGGAGGGCTTGATCGAGATGCCGCCGCTGTCGAACGTAACCCCCTTGCCCACCAGTGCCAGGTGGTCGGCCGGCTGCTTCTCCGCGCCCTCGACCGCCGCCGCCGGAACGTACTTCAGAACGATCAGGCACGGCGGCTCGGCCGAACCCTGCGCCACGCCCAGCAGCGAGCCGAACCCGAGTTGCTTCAACCGCGCCTCGTCCAGAACCTCGCACCCCAGGCCAAACTCCTCGGCCGTGCTGCGGGCGTGGTCGGCCAGCTTGCGCGGCGTCATCAGGTTGGCCGGCTCGTTCACCAGCGTGCGCGTGTAGTTCTGCGCTTCGGCAATCACGCGCCCGCGCCGCAGCGCCTCCTCCAGCGCCGCCGTCCGTTCGGGCGCCGAGATGCAAACTCGCTCAATCTTCTTCTCGCCCTTCTTGGGATCGGTCTTGTAGACGTCGGGCTCGAAATCCCCCAGCAGGAATCCCTCCGCCAGCGCCTCGATCATCTTCTCTGATGCGAGTTCGCCTTCCAGCGCCAGGCCGAAATCGGCCACGCCCTTGCCCTTCAGCGTGCGCAGCACCGCGCCGGCCAGCTTCCGCGCCTCGCTCGCGCCGAACTTGGCGCGCGCGCCGCACCCGGCCAGCAGCAGCCGCCCGGCTTTCAGCCCCGCCGGACGGTGCAGCAGCGCCGTATCCAGCGCCTTGCCGGTGAATTCCTTGGCGGCGTAAACCTCGGCGATCCATCCGTTGGTCAATGCGTCCAGCCCGGCCGGCGTCGCGTCCACCGGCGTGGCGGCCGCCGTCTCCTGGGCTTCGCCGTTGCCGTTCTTGCCTTTCGAAAAGCACAGCGCGACCAATGCGCCGCACTCGAGTTCGGCGGCGCCAGTTGTGGTGAGAGTCAATTCCATGTTGGTTGGTTTCGGGTCTTTTCGGTCCGTCAGTGTCTAAACTCTTGTCATCCCTGAAGATGGCGCGAATTCCGCAGGCTCATCTCGCGGCGTGCGTCGCGATTCTGCTCGCGCTCGGCCTCGGCTTCGCGCTTGTCGTGGAACTTCTTGCCGCGGCACACGCCCAACTCGCATTTCAGCAGCCCATGTTTTAGATACATCTTGAGCGGGATCAGCGTCAGGCCTTTCTCCAACGCTTTGCCCGTCAGCTTGTCGATCTCCTTGCGATGCAGTAGCAGCTTGCGCTTCTTGGTCGGGTC
>JBEKHU010000429.1:0-4155 GCA_050012115.1 Bryobacteraceae bacterium
TCGCGCAACGCCGCCTATCAGCCCATGCCGCGCGTGGAGCTTCACCAGTACAAGGCCATCGGCCCGATGGAGCGCTTCGAGGCCGCGCGCTACCCCTGGGGCTGGCAACTCCCCGCCTTCGACGACTCGGGCTGGACCGCGGTCGAGACCGGCGACCCGGGCTGCCCGCGTGGCGCGCAGGACGCTCCCAGCCGCTGGATGCTTGTCCCCCGCCTCATCCCCATGGAGGAGCTGACGCCGCAGCCGATTCCCGCGCTGCGCCGCGTGGAGGGCCTGCCCGGCGTGCCAACGGGCGAACTGCATTTCCCTATCCGCGTCCCCGCCTCGACCCGCGCCACGCTGCTGCTCGACCGCATGCACCTCACCACCGCCTACCCGGTGCTGACCGTGCAGGGCGGAAGCGGCGCCTCCATCGCGCTGCGCTACGCCGAAGCGCTGGTCGATGAAAAGACCGGCCGCAAGGGCAATCGCGACGAGATCGAGGGCCGCGTGCTGCGCGGTTTCGCCGACATGTACCTGGCCGACGGGACCCGCCGCGTCTACCGGCCCCTGTACTGGCGCACCTACCGCTATCTGCAGCTCGAGATCGAAACCCGCGCCGAGGAGCTGGTCATCGAAGACCTGCACGGCCTCTACACCGGCTATCCCTTCCAGGTTCGGGCGGTCTTCGACAGCGGCAATCCGCTGCACCAGCGCATCCTTGACACCGGCTGGCGCACCGCCCGCCTGTGCGCCCACGAGACCTACATGGACTGCCCCTACTGGGAGCAGCTCCAATACGCCGGCGACACGCGCATCCAGGCCCTGGTTTCGCTTTACATGACCGGCGACGCGCGCCTCGTCCGCAACGCCATCGCGCTGCTCGACGCCTCGCGCACCGCCGAGGGCGCCACCTTCTCGCGCGCCCCCAGCACGCTGCCGCAGTACATCCCGCCGTTCTCGCTGTGGTGGATCGGCATGCTGCACGACTACTTCCGCTACGCCGACGATCCGGAGTTCGTGCGCGAGATGCTGCGCGGTGCGCGTGCTGTGCTCAGTTTCTTCGTGGCCTACCAGGGCCGGGACGGCCTGCTGCGCGGCCTGCCGTGGTGGAACTTCGTCGACTGGGTCGAGGCCTGGCCCGACGGCGCGCCGCCCGTCTCGGGCGACCTCATGCCGGCCACCATCCAGGTCCAACTGGTCCTGGCTCTCCAGCAGGCGGCCGAACTGGAGCAGCAGCTCGGGGACGCCAGTCTGGCGGCCGAGTGGCGCAAACGCTCGGACGATCTCTGGACGGCGATCCACAACACTTTCTGGGGTCGTACCAGGCGCGTCTTCACGGAGGACGCCGCGCACAAGCTCGGCTCGCAGCACGTGAATGCGCTGGCGGTGCTGACCGGGCGCCTGCCGGCGGATGCGGCGCGCGACCTGATCGATCGCGTCTCGAACGACCCCACGCTGGCCCGCTGTACCATCTACTTCCGCTACTACCTGGATCGCGCCATGACCGAGGCCGGCCTGGGCGACCGCTATCTCGAACGCCTCGGTACCTGGACCGGGATGCTCGCCGAGGGCCTGACGACATGGGCCGAGACCGACAGCCCCGCCACGCGCTCCGACTGCCACGCCTGGGGCGCCAGCCCCAACATCGAGTTCTTCCGCACCGTGCTGGGCGTGGACTCGGCCGGCCCGGGCTTTCGCCAGGTCCGCATCCGCCCGCACCTCGGCCCGCTGCTGTCGGCGAAGGGGGTCGTGCCACACCCCAAGGGACTGATCCGCATCGAAGTCACCCGCGAAAACGGAGTGGTGAAGCACACGGTCACGCTCCCGCCGGGCGTGACCGAAGTGGCCTGAAATCCGACAGGAAAGCTGCCGCCCCTGTGCCTGGGGGCGAGCCGCGAGGGACCCGGTCTCCGGAGGCCGGCAGGTTTCCTGTGCCGCCGCTCGCGGCGCTTGCTTCAAAACGCCAAAACGGCCAAGCGTTGGCCGTTTTGAACGAAGAATCAGTAAGTTGCAGCCCAATATGGCCAAACCTTGGCCATTCCGCCCCCGCGCCAAGGCTCGGTCCGTTGCTTCAGAATACGCGCATTCGTGCCCCTGAAGCGTCCGTCCGGATTGGGAAAGTTGCCGATCGGCCAGCCGCGGTCGTGCCGCGGAGGCACACAGAAAGATGTGAGATTTGCGGGCCGGGAACCTGCTACAGCAGCCGGAAATTGACTTCGACGTTGGCCCGCACCGGCACCGGCTTGCCGTCCTTATAGCCGGGCTTGAAACGCCACCTGGCAACCGCCTCGACGGCCTTTTCGTCCAGGCCCATGCCCAGCGAGCGGACCACCTGGATGTTCTTGGCCTTGCCGTCGGTATCCACGACGATAGCCAGCATCACCGTGCCCTGGAACTTGGCCTTGCGGGCCTCTTCGGAGTATTCGGGCTCGGGTTTGAAGATCGGCACCGGTGCGCTGACGCCGCCGCCGATGCGGAACGCGCCACCGCCGAATCCGCCGCCCTCGCCGGGGCCGAATCCGCCGCCCCTGCCGCTGCCCACGCCGCCGCCGGAACCGCTGCCGATGCCGCCGCCGGAGCCGGGTCCGTTGGACGGCGGGCCGATCTTGGCGAACGGGTCGCCGTACTGGGCCATGTTGACGTTGGGCAGGTTGACGTCAGGCGGAGCGATGATGGTCGGCTCCACGGCCAGCCGCGGATTCAGGTTGTTCAGCACCGCCTCGGGCGGCGTGAACTGCTTCAGCGAAGCCCTCGGCAGACGTCCTTTGCTCGCCGGCAGCGGTGAATTGTCGCCGCCGCCTCCGCCGCCGCCCTGCGGCTTCTGGGCCGCCGTCGGCGTGTAGGGCGCTATGTCGACCGGGGTGAAGATCAGCCCGTTCTCTCTCAGCTTGTTCTGGACGGCCTTGTTGCTTCCGATAGCGAACAGCAACGCGATCAGCCCCACCTGGAGCAGGACCGACGTCGCGAACGAACCGCCACGATACGGATCCTTCTGCAACAGCTCCCGGACCTGCACCGGCCGCGAGGTCAGCTCGAGCGGCGGCAGTTTCTCGGGGAACAGCGCATCCTTCAAACCGCTGAAAACCGTGCGGTACCACGGCAGCGCCGTCTGCTCGATCGCGCCCAGCGACATTGTGGAGCGCAGCTCATCCTCGGTCAACGGACGGGAAGTCAGTTGCAGCGGCGGGAGCTGTTGGGGGTGGAAAACCTCCCTTAGGTTCTCGCGCAGCGACCTTAGGAACGACTTGTCTTCGTTGAAAACCGCCAACTGCCGCAGCGCCGGATCGTCGCTGTCGCGCAGTTCGTCTGCGCTCATCGGCCGGAAAGAGACCTGCAGCGGCGGCTGCCGCTTCATGGCCGCTAATTCCTTCAGATTCTCAATGATGGAAAGAAACCACGGTTTCGAGCTCTGCTGGTAGGCGAGGATCCGGTCGGCGGAATAATCCACCTGCGGTGGGGCCTGTGGTGGCTGCGGCGCAGCCGCGCGATACGGATCGTAAGCCTGCATACGTTCTTTCAGCTCGGGGATGATAGTCATCCCTAAGCCGGGCTGCGTTTCCTGCGGGGTCACGCCTTACTAGACGTTTTCAAATCACGAAAGTTGCACGAAAGCCCGCACTGGGAGCCAGTCTCTTCCTAAAATCGTAACACATGCTCCCGGCGGAGCTTAGTGCTCCCCTTTTTCATAGTTCGCTGGATTCCGGCGGGCGGGCCCGGATCGGCGCCGGCTACTGCCCCAGCGTCTCGTTCAGGACCCGCCCCAGCCGCTCGCCCGCCCGCAGCAACTGGGTCTGCATCGCCGGAATCGCCTGTTGGAGGTAGGCCTGGTCCAGGATCGAACACTGGCACCGGTCCAGCGGTGCGTAGACGATGTCGCGCGAGACGGCCTGCGACTGCCAGATCCAGTCGTCCACCGTTCCGGCGCTCATGGCTTCCCGCTCCTCGGCCGGCGCGCCCTGCTTCAGCTTCTGTTCAGCTTCTGGGTCCTGCCGGAACCAGGCTTCGAGCAGCTTGCCGTCCCAGGCGGCGTGCAGGTTGAGCGGATGGCCCTCGAAGGTCACATGCACGTCGTTGCCGCCCTTGTCGTGCCGCTCTCCGGCGTGCAGCGGCTGGTGCATATCGCCGATGAAATGGACCAGGAAGCGCAGCGCCTCGTCGCGCTTTTCGCGCGGC
>JBEKHU010000430.1:0-4144 GCA_050012115.1 Bryobacteraceae bacterium
CGTGGGACCGCTGAACGCGCTGCAACTCGGTCTGCTGCTGATCGCCGCCGGCGCGGTGACGTACGCCGTGGCCGGCAGACGCAGGATTCGTCAACCAGAAAGCGCAGGCGGATTGAGCCGGTTGCCGTGAGTCTCCGCTACGCATCCAGGCAGACCCTCGCCTGTGCTGTACCGCCCGCTGGCATAGAACCCAACTTTCTACGTCTTCTCAAGAGGCCCGCTTCCCCGCGCAGAGCGCATGCGATCCGTGCGGAAGGATGCAGAGAGGTCGGAATGGAATCGGGGCGTCCCTTCGGTCTCTCACGAGCCGGGCAGTGTCGTTCGCGATTCGTTCAACGCGTGCAGCCCGGCCGAAGACGGCCTCAGCCGGCGGTGAGGAGTCGGGCGCTTTGCAATGCTGAAATGCAGTCGTATACTGGACCGTTGACGCAACGGCGTCTGCCTGCTGGACGTTCGACGGAGTTCAGGTTCCATTCTCTTGGAGGTGTGTGTTGAAAGCAGCACTGGTTTGTGGCGCCGGCGGGTTTATCGGGGGCCATCTCGTGAAGAGATTGAAACGCGCAGGCTACTGGGTCCGCGGCGTGGATCTCAAGGAACATGAGTATGCTCCAACCGCGGCAGACGAGTTTTTGTTGCTGGACCTCCGCGAAGAGCAGAATTGCCGAACCGCGCTCACCCTGAACGGCGCCAAGCTCGACGAAGTCTATCAACTCGCCGCCGACATGGGGGGGATGGGGTTCATCCATTCCGCTGAATGCGAGATCATGCACAACAATGCGCTGATCAATATCCATATGACGCACGCGGCGGCGGGAATGGGGATTCCGCGCTACTTCTTCTCCTCCTCGGTATGTGTCTACCGCGACATGAAGCCCGGCGAGCCCGAGATGGCTGAGGAGGAGGCAATCCCGGCGCACCCCGACAACGAGTACGGATGGGAGAAGCTGTACTCCGAACGTGTGGCTTTGTCGTACGAGCGGCGCTACGGCATGCAGGTGCGAATCGCGCGCTTCCAGAATTGCTACGGCGCGGAAGGCACCTGGTGCGGCGGCCGCGAAAAAGCGCCCGCGGCAATCTGCCGCAAGGTGGCCGAAGTCGAAGACGGCGGCAAGATCGAGGTCTGGGGCGACGGCACTGCGGTGCGCTCCTATACTCACGTGAGCGATATGGTAGATGGTATCTACCTCCTGATGCAGTCTGACCTCCACGGCGCTGTCAATATTGGCTGCCCGCAGTACGTTACCGTGAACGAACTAGTCGCCACAGTGGCCGAAGTTGCCGGAAAGAGAATCCGTGTCGAGCACATTGAAGGCCCGGTCGGGG
Organism: Bryobacteraceae bacterium; assembly: GCA_050012115.1. Taxonomy (GTDB): domain Bacteria; phylum Acidobacteriota; class Terriglobia; order Bryobacterales; family Bryobacteraceae; genus CAIVVT01. The sequence continues at coordinate 1,324 of JBEKHU010000430.1, forward strand.
TTCAGTCACGCAATTTCAGCAATGCCCGCATTTATTCCATCGGCTGGAAGCCCAAGGTGTTTCTGAAAGATGGCATCCAGCTCACTTACCCCTGGATTGCGGAACAGGTTGCGGCAGCGAGCGGCGCATTGAAGGCCACGGTTTGAGCAACGATTCCATCCTGGACGGTGTTCACCGGGATGGTTCCCGCAGCGCCGGGCTCTTTCTCGTGAAAGGTCACTAACAGCCTGCCATGACTGTTTACGCTGGTCGCCAAGCGACGCGCACGCACGCGATATGAACCCACCGGGCAATCTCGCTTCCATCGCCCAAAGAGCGCGAATGCTTTACGCGGCGCGTGTGGCAGAAACCAATTGCGCTCCGGATTGGTGGACGGCGGTGATTCTCACCGCCAGTTCCCGGCGGCAGGCCGACCGCTACGAATGGGAACTGCGCCGCCGCCAGGAGGCTGGCAAGATGCCGGCAGGCGTCCGCTACCTGGTCGTGCCGGATTTGGCCGACCGCCGCATCGGTAGCGGCGCGGCGACCTTGAACGCCCTGCGGGAGCTGGCGAAGCAACTCCTTTTCCAGACGGGTACTCCGCGTACCGGCATCCAGCTCACCGACTGGTGGTCCGGGCAACGCGTGTTGATGATCCACTCGGGCGGCGATTCGCGCAGGCTGCCGCAATACTCGCCTTCGGGCAAGCTGTTCAGCGCAGTGCCGGTGATGACGCCCTGGGGAGAGCCCAGCACGGTGTTTGACGAAACACTGGCGCTTTCGACCGCCTGGGCCGAGCACTTCCCGTCGGGGCTCCTGATCGGCTCCGGCGACGTGATCCTGACATTTGACGCGGCGTCGGTCGACTGGGCGCGGCCGGGCGTGACCGGCGTGGCCATGCTCCAGCCGGCCGAAACCGGCGCGCGCCACGGCGTCTATGTCACCGACGAGCAAAAACGCATCTACGCGTTTCTGCAGAAGCCGTCCTGGGCCGAGTTACAGGCCGCGGGCGGGTTGCTCAGAGGCGATCAGGTGGCCCTGGATACCGGTTTGCTCCGTTTTGCTCCGGAGGCGGCGGCCCGGCTCACGCGGTTGGCGGGCGTGACAGAGGTGAACGGCGGACTCGCGCTGACGCACAGCATCCTTGATGCGCCAGCTGGCAGCGCCGACCCTGCGCCCGTAATCGACCTCTATCAGCACTTCACCATGGCCCTCACCGGCCAATGGAAACCGCGTCCTCAGGATGCCGGGGCGCTGCATCAGCTTGCCAGCGCGCTGCAGGGCTTGCCGTTCTGGTGTTCAGTAGTGTCCGGCGATTTTACCCACGTGGGAACGACCTCCATGTTTCGGGAGCTGTTGACCGGCGGCACTGGCTACTCGCAGTTGTGCGCGGTCCAGCAACGGCTGGGAGCCACCCGACAGCCCGGGGTGCGGTCAGGCGGCGTGGTGATCGATAGTGTCCTCTCCGGAGGAGCCGATTTGGGTCCCGAGACCGTAGTGATTGAGTGCCACCTCGAAGTACCCGTACATGCGGAATGCGGGTCGGTTCTGCACGGACTGGAAGGCATCCCTGGCGCCGTGGAGGTCCCGGCAAACACCGTCATTCATCAGCTCCCGGTTGCCCTGCCCGACGGACGGAGGGGCGTGGTGTTGCGGGTCTATGGGGTGGAGGACGATCCGAAGGCGGCGGTGACCGAAGGAAATGCCACTTGGCTCGGCCGCCCGATTCTCGAGGTGCTGCGCACCCTCGGTCTGGATCCTGAGGCCGCCTGGCCGGACCTGCCAGAGAGCGAGCGGAGCTTATGGAATGCCCGGTTGTTCCCGTTGAGCAGCATTGAAGAGGCTTGGGCGTGCGCGCAATGGCAGCAGCAGTTCCCGACTGAATACTCGGCTCAGCGCTGGAATGAATCGGAGCGCCTCTCGTTCGCCACCAGCGCCCAGTGGGCGGACGCTACGGCACTCGAAGCCGCGCACTCCCGCCGCTTGCAGGCCAACTGGCGCATGCTGGCGCTCTCGCTGGTGGAATCCGGCGCCGATATCCGGCCGCTGCTCGCAAATGCGCCGGGAACCGGACCATTGGCGAAAACGGGTCGTGCCCTGCGCCTCCGTGCAGGTGACCTGGAGGCGAACGCCCCTACCGAGGCGGCCAGCCGCTATTACGCCTCCAGCCTTTTCTTCGCGCAGGCCGGCTTGGCCCAGGAAGCTGCCGAGTCGCACGCGGATGCTTTTCGACTCGTGGAACAGGCTGTGGACGCCGGTAACACCGGACATGGGCAACCCTGGACCACCCCCTGGCAGTATGAAACGGTTACCGTCGAGGGCCCGGCTCGTATCGACTTGGGGGGCGGCTGGTCCGATACGCCGCCGTTCTGCATCGACTGGGGTGGTACTGTCCTGAACATTGCCATGTTGCTGAATGGCAGCTATCCCATTCAGACCACCGTGCGTAAACTGCGCGAGCCGCTGCTGCGCTGTGTCTCGGCCGGAGACGGATTGACAGCCGAGTACCGGACCAGCGAGGAACTGCTCCAGCCGCCGGCGCCTGCTGATCCATTCTCGATTCCCAGGACGGCATTGCGCATGACCGGCTTGTTCGCACGGGAGACCGCCCTGGAGCACATCCTGGAGCGCGCGGGCGGCGGCATTGAAATCCGGACAGCCGTGAATTTGCCGATGGGTTCCGGGTTGGGGACCAGCAGCATTCTTGCCGCCACCACCCTGCGGGCGCTTTCAGAGATGATGGGCGCCCATCCGGGTGACCAAGGGCTGAGTGAACAAGTGATGCGGCTGGAGCAGACGATGACCACCGGCGGCGGCTGGCAGGACCAGGCTGGAGGCATCT
>JBEKHU010000431.1:0-4130 GCA_050012115.1 Bryobacteraceae bacterium
CGAGCATCTCGCCGTTGACGAGCGAGTAGTTGTCGTAGCTCAGGAAGGGCTGGTGGATCGTGTCCACCAACATGCGCACGTAGGCGTCGTAGTCTGGCGTGCCGAGACGGTCGGGCGTCACGCGGTAGGGGAAGAGGTTGACGTAAGGCATCTTGCCGGGCAGGGCCTCGCGCAGCAGCGCGGCCACTTTGCCGAGGCCGGGCATGAGCGACGCGTGGGGCTCGTCGGTGAGGAAGAAGCCGAGCATGGCGGGGCTGGAGCCTACCTGTTTCGCAAGTTCAGCGACGTTCTTGCGCAGCTCGGCATCGGGAGGCAGTTGCGCCCAGTCGTAGCCGTTGGCGCGCTCGTCGGAGACGAAGCAGGTGAGCCCGGCGGCGGCGACGCGGTCAAGGTCGGCGGTGCGGCAGAAGCCGGAGATGTTCAGGCCGGCCTCGCGCATCAGGCGCAGTTGCTGCATGTCGGAGGGCGAGTCGCCCCAAGCCATCACAGCGAACTCCCGCGCATCGACGGGCCGCGTAGGATGGACCGGCTGGCCGAAGGCGGCAAGGGCCAGGATGAATCCGAACGCCAGTTGTCTCATGCGCGCATTGTAGGCGCGCCCGGCGGGCGGAGCGCAACCCCTGCTCGGAGATCGTGCCGGCTATCAACCTAGCGGCGCAGACCACTTTCTGCCTGCGACGCAGCGCTCGCCCTCCTGAAGACGGACATTGCGTCCAATACCCGAAGGCCGGGCCGTTCACCCGGACATGCCCGCAATGAAGCCGCGGCACGCCACCGAAATAGGCAAACGCCTGGTTGTGCCCCTCGCAGAACGCCGCGAGCTCGTTGGTGCGCGATCCAAGCCGGGTTTGCGCCGATCTCTACGGCCAGGGAACCCGTGCTGTTGCGCTTGCACACGGCGGCAGGTTCACCAAGGAGAGCTGGCGGGCCCAGGCTAAGGCTCTTGTGTCCGAGGGCTTCCGAGTTCTGGCATTCGATTTCCGTGGATTCGGCTGCTCGAGCGGTCCCGGCCAAGCTGACTTCGACAACGCGCCGTTTGAGAACGACGTACTCGCTGCGGTTCGCTACCTGAAAGCGCATGGTGCCAAAACGGTGTCGGTGGTTGGAGGTAGCTTCGGAGGCGCAGCTGCCGGCGATGCCTCGATCAAGTCCGCGCCGGGGGAGATCGATCGCATTGTATTTCTGGGCGCAGCGCCCAACCTCTCTGCGGAGAGGCTGAGATCGCGAGCCCTGTTCATCGTTGCGCGCGATGACGGCAACGCTGCTGGCCTGCGGCTTCCGGGCATCCGCGCCCAGTACGAAAAAGCTCCTCAACTGAAAGAGCTGATCGTTCTGGACGGGTCCGCGCACGCTCAGTTTCTTTTCCAAACCGACCAGAGTACCCGTGTCATGCGCGAAATCCTGCGCTTTCTCTCAATGCCGTAGTGTTCCGCGGACTGTCACGCGGGTCTATAGCCGGCATCCCGCAGCAGCGGCCGGAACGAAACGGCGTTACCGGAGAGTTGGAGGATGCGCGGTGCAGGTCCGCGTCGGGCTCGATTCATTGGATACCGCAGCTAAGTTTCCGAGGTTTCCGGCAGGTGTTTGTCGCGCCGGCTCAGGAGCTGATGCAGTGCGACGGCAACTTCGTCGGGATTCGATGCGCACCAGGCAATAATGCGTTCGAGCTTGATGGAATCGTCGGCGATGGCGCTGATTTCCATCAGCTCGGCTTCGATGATCTCCAGGTCTCGCATGGAAACTCCAGGATGGCACATGTCGGCAACTGGAAACCGGTTGTTTCCGCCAGGGCACCCAACCGGAGATAGCAGAGCTGCGACTGGCGGATGGCGCGTGGACGAAAAACGGCGTTTCCGGAAACCGACCGCCAGCGGTGCGGCTTCGCAGCACCAATGTCCGTAAGCGCCACTTTACGACCACAATCCTCGGACGGGCTACCGCTGCTCAACGACGCAGGCTGAGCAGGGATTAAAAATACAAGATAAACAGATCTGATGGCGACAATCGGGTGTACGATCGTTCATCAAAGGTCGCCAGGATCCGAGAATCCTGGCTGAGTGGGCTTGATGCAGCAGTCCGAGGGAAGACGTCCATGGCCGTGCCGGTCACGATTAGTCATGGACATGGCCGCTGGGCGCCTCAACGAAGTTTCAGCAACCTGAGGATATCCTCGAAGGAGTATCCCGATCATGCGAATCAATCTTGTAATCGCTGCTTGCCTGTTGCTTGCGGTTCCGTGCCTGTTGCTGGCGACGAACGCGCCTCTTACCGGGGACACATACGTCAATTCCCGTATCCAGCGGGCCAATTACGGCTCCGGGGCCTTCCTAGAGGTCAATTCCAACAGCCAGGCGCTGCTGATGTTCGATCTTTCTACGTTGCCGAAGGGAACCACCGCTGCCACCGTCGCCAAAGCCACCCTGACGCTGTGGGTGGAGGGGCCGAGCGGGAGTACGAGCAGCGGAGGTGGGGGTTACAGGCCTGCCGGAATGTTCACCGTGGAGGCTATCGACGGGGTCTGGGATGAGGCTACGGTGACGTACAGCAACAAGCCGCCGCTCGTCGACGTGCTGGCTTCCAATATCCCGGCTGGGCCGGGCAACGAGTTTTTGGCCGTGGATGTAACCGACGTGGTTAAGGATTGGCTGAACGGGACGCGGCTGAAGAACAACGGGTTGGCGCTGTTGACAGCCGCGGCCGGGACCACGATCCGCTTCGACTCCAAGGAGAACACCGCAACCAGCCACCCGGCGCAGTTGGAGATTACGCTGACCGGGCCGCAAGGGCCCCAGGGTCTGGTGGGCCCGCAAGGACTTCAAGGACCGCAGGGCGTGCAGGGGCTGCCGGGAGTGCAAGGACCGGCCGGTCCGCAAGGGCCAATGGGACCCGCGGGCGGCGGACCCACTTTCGTGACCACGATCCTGGTGAGCCCGGTAATGACCGGCGGAGCGATCGATCCCGTCGCCAGTGGCACGAACCTGGTGAGTGTAGCAGCCACGTACTGCAACACTTCAACCCAGTACCTGCTCAAGATCGAACCGGGCACATACGATCTGGGCACGGGCTACCTCGGTTTGTGCCCCAACTTCGATGTCGAAGGCTCGGGCGAAGATATCACTAACATCACGTCGAGCGGAACGATGACGGTGACAGAGGCGAAGTCCGCCTTCACTTCGGTTGGAGAAGTGCGGCTCCTCACCATCACAAACACATCCCCGCCGACTTCCTACGGCGTTATGTTGGACACGGGTATTTCCTGGCGCTTACGGCACGTGACAGTGAACTTGATTGGCGCCGTCGGGATTTCGGTCAACGCGCCCGGTATCATGGACCACGTCACCGTAAACGGGACGGGTCCCGGCGTGAACGGGCTGCAGATCGGGTTGGCAGCACCATACACATCCTCAACACCGGTTGAAGTCGACGACTCAACGATCACTGTCAGCGGCACGGGCGCAAATGGCGCTGTTGGAATCCAGAACCTGGGCGCGGTATACATTCACAATACGACGATATTGGGCAGCGGTTCCGTCGACACGGGCATCGGGAACTGGGGTACTGGTGCTGCAACCGTCTTAACATCGAGGCTGTTCGCGGCATACCCAACGACCTCTGTCAGCATCACGGCCACGTGCTATTTCACTGTCGGTCCCTCTGGCCCTCTGGATAGTTCTTGCCATTAGTGTTGGTGTCGGCGTCGAGCGGCTGATGCGCGGACCCGCCGTGCCTTTTGCGCCGCGGCGGGGTAGATGCCGCGCCGGCGTCCACGGTGATCAACGCCGGCCAAGCAGTGGCGAAGTGTGACATCTGTTCCCGGTCGCTGGAGGCAATCCATCCGCCCCGCCGCCGGCTTGCCGCGGCGCAACTGGTGGCCGAGAGATGGCACGCGCAGACGCGCCGTGCCGTGTACCGGCCTTCGGTCTGAGAGGCGCATGCAACCTCGCCCGGCTGGCTGAGTCTGATCCCGGATCGGGTCTGCCCGGTCATCGTGACGTTGGTCCCGGATGACGGCACACGCGGAAACTGTGTCAGTGGTCGGTAAACGTTAGTGCTGTATCGGGAGCGGCCCGGCGCGATTGTCTCTCGGGGATGGGCGAGCGTGGATCGCCGGGTCGCTTTCGATACAGCCG
>JBEKHU010000432.1:0-4118 GCA_050012115.1 Bryobacteraceae bacterium
GCGGCTGCCGGCGGTCATGGATCTGGACGGCGTTGCGGCCGCACAGGCTGATGGGCGGGCGGCCCTCCCCCCGGAGGTGGCGGAAGGAACGCTGGGCGCAGGCCGGGCAGTGCGCGTCCGGCGGCGGCATGTCGATCTGGCGCAGCGTGCCCGCCCAGGCGTCGAAGAGGGTGATCCGCGGCTCGATCCGCTCGCCATCGCCGGCGAGGAGTTTGAGCGCTGCGGCGAGCTGCCAGGAGGCGACGAGGGAGGTGATGGCGTTCAGCACGCCGGCGGTTTCGCAGGTCGGCTGCGGGCCGGCGGGCGGCTGGGGATAGACGCATTCGAAACAGGCGGTCCGGCCGGGGAGCAGCGGCATGGTCACGCCCTCCGAGCCGACCGCGCCGCCATAGATCCAGGGCACGCCGCGGGCGACGCACCAGTCGTTGAGCAGATAGCGGGTCTCGAAGTTGTCCGTGCCGTCCAGAACGACCTGCGCGCCCTCGAGCAACTCGCCGGCGTTACCGGGCTCCAGGTCGGCGATCCGCGCCTCGGCCGCGACCTCGGAGTTGATGCGGGCGATGTGGCGCGCCGCGGCGGCGGCTTTGGGCAGGCCGGAGCGCGCGTCCTCCTCGTCGTAGAGCCACTGCCGCTGCAGGTTGCTCCACTCGACGTAGTCGCGATCGATCAATATCAGGCGGCCCACGCCGGCGCGCGCCAGGGCGCCGGCGTGAAACGTCCCCAACGCGCCGCAGCCGACGATGGCGGCGACGCCCGAACGGATGCGGCGCTGGCCCTGCTCCCCGATGCCGCGGAACAGAATCTGGCGCAAGTAGCGGTCGCCGGGCTTGTTCAACATCGCTCAACCCGATGATATCTCCCGCCGGGATGCGTCCATTCGCGGTGCCGGATGCGAGGGATTGTTATCATGACCAAGTGTGAGGGGAAAGGGCGCCAGGGCGCTACTGTGGCTGGTTTTATGCGCCGTCGCGCCGGCTCTGCGGGCGGCTGAACCGGAGCCTTCTCCGCTCTATGGCCGCGTGGTCGCTGCGATCGCCTTCGATCCGGCCGAACAGCCCCTGCTGCCGGAGCAGATTCGACTCTCGTTGCCGCTGCACGTGGGCGACCGGCTCACCGAGGCCCTGCTCAGCCAGGCGATCGAGGGGCTTTACGCAACCGGACGATACGAGGACATCGCGGTGGCGGGAGAGCCGGCCGACGAGGGCGTGGCGCTCACGTTTCACACCAAAGCGAGATACTTCCTCAGCCGCATTTCGGTGGACGAGATTGCGGCGCCGCCGAGCAGCGAGCAGCTTTCCAACGCCGCGGCGCTCAGCCTGGGCGATGCCTATGACGAGGACGGCATGGCGCGGGCGCTGGAGCAGATGCAGGCCCTGCTGCGGGCCAACGGATTCTACGGCGCCAGCATCCGCTACGAAACGCTGAAGCGGGACGCGACCGAGGAAGTCGAGCTGCGTTTCATCATCCAGCCCGGCCGCCGGGCGCGCTTCGCCACTCCGCGGGTGGAGGGGCAGACGAAATTCCCGACCGAGCGAATTATCCGCGAAACGGCGTGGCAGGCCCTGGTGAGCTGGCAGGGCTGGGGCTGGCCATGGTGGCGCTGGCACGAGTGGCGCGAACTGACCGACGCCCGGGTCCAGCGCGGGCTGGAGCGGCTGCGCGGGATGTACGCGCAGAAGGGCTACCTGATGGCTTCCGTGCGCCTGGCGGAGCTGAAGCACGACCCGGCGAACAACAACGTGGCGCCGCGCCTGGTCATTGACGCCGGACCGCGGATCACGGTGCGCACGGAAGGCGCGCACGTGGCGCAGGGAACATTGCGGCGCGTGCTGCCGATCTTCCAGGAACGCAGCTTCGACAACGAACTGCTGACGGAAGGGGTGCGCAGCCTGCAGAATCACTTCACCAGCGAAGGCTACTTCGACGCGAAAGTCAGCTACGCGGTCCAGCCGGCCGGCGAAGGCGACAGCCGGACAGTGGTGTACCGGGTCTCGCGCGGCGCGCGCTCGCGCCTCACGCGGATTGAGATCCAGGGCAACAAGTACTTCGACACGGCGACGCTGCGCGAGCGGATGAGTCTCACGCCGGCGTCGTTTCTGCGCAGCCGACGGGGGGTGTACAGCGCTGCGCTGTTGCAGCATGACGTGGAGGAGGTCCAGGCGTTGTACCGGGCCAATGGGTTCCGCGACGTGAAGGTCACTTCCGCGGTGATCGTCGCCGACCAGGGCAAGCCGCACAACGTGGCCGTGGTTCTGAAAATCGAGGAGCGGGGGCAGGTTTTCGTAGGCGAGCTGGAACTGACGGGTGTGAACCAGGAGGAGTTGGACCAAGTGCTGGGCCTGGTCACTCTGAAGAAGGGCCAGCCCTACAGCACGTCCAGCATGGCCGTGGACCGGGATGCGATTCTGGGCCACTACTTCAACAACGGTTATCCGGAGGCGACCTTCGACGCCCAAGTGAAGCCGGGCGCAGACAACACGCATGTGAATCTGAAATACGTGGTGCAGGAGGGCCGGCGGGAATTCACGCGCGGCGTTCTGTTGAACGGGTTGCAGACGACGCGGCAGCGCCTGGTGGACCGGCGGATCGCGATCAAGCCGGGCCAGCCGCTGTCGCAGGGCGCGATCGTCGAGACGCAGCGGCGGCTGTACGACCTGGGGATCTTCACGAACGTCGACGTCGCGGTGCATAACCCGGAGGGGCAGGAACGCGACAAGAACGTGGTGCTGCAGGTCGACGAAGGACGCCGCTACAGCCTCAATTTCGGGCTGGGGGCCGAAATCGGGCGAATCGGCGGCGGACAGACGGATTTCGACGCGCCCGCCGGGACCGCTGGTTTCAGCCCGCGGGTGCTGTTCGGCGTCACGCGCTCGAACCTGTTCGGTTACGGCCAGAGCCTCTCGCTGACGAGCCGCGTGTCGACCATACAGCAGCGCGCACTGGCGACGTACCTGGCGCCGCAGTTCGAGGGCAACGACAACCTGAACCTGTCGTTCAGCGCGCTGTTCGACCGCTCGAGCGACATCCGGACGTTCACTTCGAGGCGCTTCGAGGGATCGGCCCAGCTCAGCCAGAAGCTATCGCGATCGAGCCTGCTGCAATACCGCATTGCGATCCGCCAGGTGTCGATCGACGCCGGCACGTTGAAGATCGACCCAGCCCTGATTCCGATTTATTCGGTGCCCGTGCGGACGACGATTCTGTCCGCGACCTGGGTCCAGGACCGGCGCGACGACCCGCTCGAATCGACGCGCGGCGTGTACAACTCGGTCGACTTCGGCATAGCGCCTTCCGTGCTGGCGGCCGGCACGGCCTATACGAGGCTGGTGGTGAAGAATTCGAGTTATCACCGGATCGCCAGAGACATCATCATCGCGCGCACGACCTCGTTCGGGTGGCTGTATAACCTGTCGGGGAACCCGGTGCCGCTGCCGGAGCGCTTTTTCGGCGGCGGCAACACGACCAACCGCGGTTTCCCGGAGAACCAGGCGGGGCCGCGCGATTCGGTCACCGGATTTCCGCTGGGCGGCGACGCATTCCTGTTCTTCAGCACCGAGCTGCGCTTCCCGCTGGCGGGCAAGACGCTCGGCGGCGTATTGTTCCACGACATGGGCAACGTGTATTCGAGCCTGGACAAACTGTCGTTCCGCGTCACGCAGAACGGCCGCCAGGACTTCGACTACATGGTGCACTCGGTGGGGATCGGCTTCCGCTACCGGACGCCGGTGGGTCCGGTGAGGGTGGATTTCGGCTACTCGCCCAACTCGCCGCGGTTCTGGGGTTATCCGGGCACGCGCAACGACCTGCTGAACAGCAAGCCGCGGTACCCGACGGTGCCACTGCGGGTGAGCCCGTTCCAGTTCTTCTTCTCCCTGGGGCAGACGTTCTGATGAGAATCGCGGCGGCATTACTGGCTCTGCTTCCGGCGCTGGCCGCGGGCGAAGTGCTGGACCAGGTGGCGGTGCGGGTGGGCGCGCAGGTGATCACCGCGAGCGCGGTGCGGCGGCATTTGCGGATGGAAGCGTTCATGCAGAACCGGGAGCCGGATCTGCGGCCGGAGGCGCGGCGCGAAGCCGCGGAGCGGTTGATCGACCAGGCGCTGGTGCGGCGCGAATTGG
>JBEKHU010000433.1:0-4112 GCA_050012115.1 Bryobacteraceae bacterium
ACGCGTAGGACCTGGCGATCCTCAACTCCCCGCTGCGACGGTTCCAAACAGCGCCCCGACGCCTGCGGTCAGCCCCATGGCGAGAGCGCCCCAGAATGTGACGCGGACCGCGCCGATCGTCACGCCTGCTCCGCCCGCGCGCGCGGCCATCCCGCCCAGCAGGGCCAGGAACAACAGCGAACTTCCGGCGACAAACGGGATCAGACCCGCCTCCGGGGCAATGGCTGTGATCAGCAGTGGCATGGCCGCTCCGACCGCGAAGCTGCCGGCCGACGCCAACGCGGCCTGAATTGGCCGCGCGCTGAAAGCCGAGGAGATGCCGAGTTCGTCGCGGGCATGAGCGGCTAAGGCGTTGTGGGCCATCAGTTGCTCGGCAACCTGTTTGGCGAGCGCGCGATCGAGCCCGCGAGCGACGTAGATTGCCGCCAGCTCCTGGTGCTCGCCCTTGTTGTCGCTCTTCAGTTCCGCGCGTTCAAGTTGGAGGTCGGCCTTCTCGGTGTCTGCCTGTGAGTGCACCGACACGTACTCGCCTGCGGCCATCGACATCGCGCCGGCGACAAGGCCGGCGACCCCTGCGACCACTACGTTGCTGTGGGTCCCGTGCGCTGCCGCGACACCGAGCACCAGACTCGCCGTCGAAAGGATCCCGTCGTTCGCGCCCAATACCGCTGCGCGCAGCCAGCCGACGCGTGCGGTGCGGTGCCGTTCTACTTGGCGCACGTGCACCTCGGGCCTCCTTGGTACTTGAACCACATTAGCTTTCCAGAAGCCGTCCTCCGGGCGACAACTCGTCTTCTTCCTGACACCGGCAAGCGATCAGTTCTTCGCCGGCGTCTTGTCGGCGGCCGCGGGCGCATTGGCGTAGACCAGGACTTCGATGCTCCCGTCCTGGCTCGCAGTGTCGCTCTTTCCCAAACCAAGAGTCTTTAGGCGCGTGTCATCCAGCGAATAGTTCTCGACTAGGTACTTGCGCACGACGAAGCCGCGGGCGTCACTCAGTGCCAGCTGCTTGTCGGAGTCGCCCGTTCTGCCCATGCTGGCAGTGATCACGGCAAACCCGAACTTCTGACTTTGCAGGTATTGTCCCGCGTCATTGAGACTCTTCTGGTTCTTCAGCTTGGCGGAATCCGGCTTGTCGAACAAGTTCTTCGGGTCGTAGTGGAAGCTCTTGACGGGCTGCTCTCTGGGCAGCTGCGAAATTGCGTGCTCTTTGACCTCCGCTGGATTGGTGTAGCCGCGGTCCTTGAAGAACCCGCGCAACAGGAAGTTGTGCTTCATCGCGTCGGCGTCGTCGTGAATGGATGCGACGCCGGCTGAGGCCTGATTATAGAGCGTAGTGTCGTTGATCAGCTTGCCCATGCTTCCGTGCCCTGTATTGATCTTGGCGGTGATCATGTTGATGTTGTCGGTCGCTCCCGCGATACTTTCGAGTGCCCCCTGGCTCGTGTCCAGGATCTGATTGGCCTTGCTGAATAGATCCGAGATATCGAACGGAGGTGAGCTTTCGATCGTCTCGCCACCCTTGAGCCTGGCCGCGTCCATGGAGCCAAAAGAAATCTCAACGTACTTGTCGCCCAAAAGGCCTTCGGATTGGATTGAGGCAACCGAATCCTGCTTGACGATCGACTGCGTTTCCCTGTCGAGATCCATCAGCACCGCAACTTTGCCATCGGGCATCTTGGGGAGCTGAATGGACCGGACGGTACCCTTGCGGATGCCCCCCACGCGAACATCGGCGCCCTCGCTCAGACCCGCGACGTTGTCGAATTCGCTCCGGACTCGATAGTGCGGCCCGAACTTCGACGCCTGGCTGCCGACCAGGAACACACTGATGGCGAGAATTGCCAGCGTGGTCAGCATAAACAGGCCTAAACGAAAGCGTTGGGACATGTCCTTCACCTCATGCCGCATCTTTCACGAATTTGGCGATCAATGGACTTTCGCTGCGATGGAATCCATCGAATGTGCCGTCAAACAAAGTCTTGCCATGATCGAGCACGATCAGACGGTCGGCGACGGTCTTGGCCGTCCGAAGATTGTGCGTGACGACGATCGAAGTGACGTGGCGCTTCTCTCGCAGCTCGACAATCAGGTCCGCGATCTCCGACGCGGTAATCGAATCCAGTCCCGCCGTGGGTTCATCGAACATGACGACCACAGGGTCGAGTGCGAGGGCTCGCGCCAGACCCACGCGCTTGCGCATGCCGCCCGAAAGCTGCGAGGGCCTCTTGTCGAGATCGCGGTCCATGCCGACACTGGCTAACAACTCGTGGACCCGGGCGAGACGATCGTCGGCCGAAAGCGTGGTGTGCCGGCGCAGCGGGAAGGCGACGTTTTCTTCGATGGACATGGAGTCATACAGCGCGGCCTGCTGAAACAGGAAGCCAACCTTCTTCCGTGCTGCGTTCAACTCTTCCGCGGACGCGCTCGCCATATCCTGGCCGACAAGGCAAATCGAGCCCGCGTCCGGCTTCTCGAGGCCAATCAGCAGCTTCAGCAGGACGCTCTTGCCCGTCCCGCTCCGCCCCAGGACGCAGGTCACCTTGCCGGACTCGAGTTGGAACGTGATTCCGGCCAGAACTGTCTGCTCGCCAAATGACTTCCATAGCCCTGCAACGGCGATCGGCGACTCGGGTTTTGTTGGTTGTTCCATTTAGAAGAGCTCGATGATCAACTGGACCAGCAGCACGTCGGCCACGATGATGAACAAAGACGACAGTACGACCGAACTGGTGGCGGAACGGCCGACTCCTTCGGTGCCGCCGCGGGTGCGCATGCCTTGAAAGCAGGAGACGACGCCGATGATCAAGCCAAAAACGGCCGTCTTCAGGGTCGGGGGCAGAACGTCGCGGAAAGTGACGCCGTGCAGGCCGTTTGAAAGAAACAGCTTCATGGAGGTGGGCTCCGCCAGGGTGCAGGCGACATACCCCATGAGAATCCCTGCGAAATCGGCCACCATCGTGAGCAAAGGCAGCGCGACCATACAGGCCAAGATGCGCGTAGCCGCCAGGTACTTATGCGGATCGACCGCGGACGCTTCCATGGCGTCGATCTGCTCGGTGACGCGCATCGAGCCCAACTCGGCTCCGATTCCGGCGCCCACGCGGCCGCTGGCGACCAGTCCGGTGATGACCGGCCCGGTCTCCTTGATCAGCGAGAACACGATCACGGACGGCAAGAGTGACTTGGCGCCAAAACGGATAAGACTGTCGCGGGTTTGCAGAGAGAGCACGACACCCGTAGCGGCGCCGGCCAGCGCGATCAGCGGAAGAGACTTGGCCCCAATCGCATCCAACTGACGCAGGAACTCCGCTCCTTCAAAAGGACGCGAGAAGATCGCCCTGGTCACCCGCCAGCAAAACAAGCCTAAGTCGCCAACCCACTCGACCATTGCCTGCAACGGCTTGGTGAAGGCAGGCACAAGACCTTCCATTGCAGGGCGCGGATCGGCGGTAGTTGCCATATCGCAATGCTACTGGCAGATTGAATGCCAAACTCCAAGTCGCCACCCCACGGGCTGAAACGTTGCTGGCCTCGCCTTCTGCCTCATTTTGCACACACGACAACTGTCAGTCACGCATCTAGCAACATCGTTATCTAATTGATTTATCATCACTTGGTAGCTCTACTATCACCAATTCACGCCCGGATTCCTTGACTCCCTTTGTTAGACTGTGATCGAGGAATCTCCTCTTCTCAAAGCGGCTCCCGCTCTTGGCGGCGAGCCGCTTTTCCATTGTTCGGATGAAAGGAAAAACCACCATGTCCACCTCCGCTCAAGTCGCCGCCAATCGCGCCAATTCGGAGCTTTCCACGGGTCCCCGCTCCGTCGAGGGCAAGACCGCTTCCTCCCACAACGCCGTCACTCACGGGCTCTACTCCCACAATCCCGAACTGCGGGACGACGCCGCGGAATTCGAACGCCTCCACGCCGATTACCGCGCGGAGTTCCGCCCCGAAGGCGTCGTCGATTCAGAACTCGTCCGCGCACTCGCCGTCTCGTCTATCCAACTCCGCCGCATAGATGAACTCCTCAACCTCGCCCTCCTCGAAGTCGATCCCTCCTCGATCGCCGCATCGATGCGCACCTACGAACGGCTTCATGCCATCCA
>JBEKHU010000434.1:0-4112 GCA_050012115.1 Bryobacteraceae bacterium
TCGGGCGGCGGTACGGCGAACTGGCAGTCTGAACCGCTGCCGATAACGAGGGGAGGGAAAGCGCCGCGGCGAGCGGGGCGGCCGTTCGCTTGAGGAGGCTTCTTCGGCTCAAAGGTGGCATGCAGGCCTTTCCGTTCAAGGATGTGTCCCGTATTCTATCGTCGTCGCATGAGGAAGTGTTGCCAGCAAGGGTCTACCCACCAGCTGTGGCCCGAAACGCGTTCGGCCCCTTCACTCCCAGCGGTCGCCGTGCAACAAATAGAAGAGCCTCTCAGTTCAATCTGACCGAGGGCTGAAGAAAGGAATCGAGCCTGGCCACAATCATGGAGACGCTGCCACTGTTCGATGATCCTGAGGCGCGATCGCGGTCGCCGTTGGCGACGCGCTTGCTCGCTCTCGCAAGCGAGGGTGTGTACTTCGGGACAAGCTCCTGGAAGTATCCGGGCTGGCTCGGGTCGATCTATACAGCAGAGCGCTACTTTACACGCGGGCGCTTTTCTCAGAAGAAGTTTGAGTCGGAATGCCTCCGTGAGTACGCCGAGACATTTCCGGCTGTCTGCGGGGATTTTTCGTTTTACCAGTTTCCGTCGGAGAGCTACTGGTCGCGGCTGTTCGCTGTCGCTCCGCAGAGCCTGCTATTTGCCTTCAAGGTGCCCGAGGAGATCACCGTCAGGACCTGGCCCACGCATGCCAGGTACGGAGCTCGTGGTGGCTCTGAGAATGAGTCCTTTCTCAACGCGGGGTTTTTCGACCGGATGTTCCTGCGCACGCTCCAGCCGTACTCCGAACGTGTGTGTGCGCTGATCTTTGAATTCGGCACGTTTTCTAAGCGGCACTACGTAGACGTCCGGCCATTCGTCGAAGACCTGTCGCGATTCCTCGAAACCCTGCCGCGTGGCTGGCGCTATGGAGTCGAGGTGCGCAACAAGGAGTTTCTCGACTCGCCGTATTTCGAATGTCTGCGGGCGTTCAATGTCGCCCACGTCTTCAACGCCTGGACACACATGCCGGAACTGCCAGAGCAAACTGCCCAGGAGGAAGCGTTCACCGCAGACTTCCTCATCGCGCGGGCGCTGCTGCGGCAGGGGCACAGGTACGAGCAAGCCGTGGCGAAGTTTCAGCCCTACGAGCGTGTTCAGGAGCCGAATCCGGGCGCGCGTACCGCGCTACGGGAGCTGATGGAGCGGGCGCGGCGCAAGAAGCAACTGGCGTTCCTTTTCGTGAACAATCGGTTGGAAGGCAATGCGCCTGGCACGATCGAAGCCGTAACAGACTGAGGCGTTCAAGAACGCCTTCCATGGCCACCCGGCTCGCTCGGCGAGGGCCGCGATCGTTCTTTCCAAAGGTGCGAACACACGCACCCCCTACCAGGGCTCTGCGCCCGGGCGGAGTGGTCAGAAGGGCACCTGCGCAGGCTCCGGCGAAGCCCGGCTCGCATCGCGTTCGCTAGCGATTAACGCGATGCCAATGGCCGCGACGAGGGCGCCCGTGGCGATGTAGCTCCAGGGCAGATAGATCTCCGACCCGCGGAGGCCGATGACCGCCTGAACTGATTTGATCTTCGCCATGGCGACAACCAGCGCGTTGTTCAGCATGTGAACAACCATGCCCGCGAAGATGGAGCGGGTTTTCCAGACGGTGTAACCCAAGAATGTGCCGAGCGCCATCACGGGCAGCAGCCGATAGATGGATGCGTGTGCAATGCCGAAGAGAAAAGCCGTGGCGAGGATGGCGGGCCACATGCCGAGGCGGCGGAATCCGCTCAAAATCAGACCGCGAAAGAGCGCTTCCTCACAAAAGGCGGGAGAGAACGAGATTAGCAGGAACAACACGCTCAGCGGCACAGGCTGGTCCTCCATCAGAACCACCTTCTGCAGAGCGCGGGTGAACGACTCCGGCGGCGGGAACAGGCGCACGAACAGACCGGCAGCGACAGTCCACGCTGATAAGCCAATCAGAATGGAGCCGGCCAGCCCCTTCCAGCCGGGAACACGCAGGGAGAAGGTCTCCTTCAGGTTGTAGCCCTTGAGCTGCGCGAATAGGATCGCGGGCAGCAGGAAGAAACCATACTCCACGATGGCGAGCGTTGTTGCGATGCCCTGTTTCCGGAGCGCCAGGCTGCCGTAGAACGTGACCACCAGCACAATCGAGAAGACGAACAGAGAGATACCTGCAGAGGGTTTGTCGCCAGGCTTCCGAGTGAACTCCAGCAAGCTGGCGACCGAATCCTTGCCGCCCAGCAGCAGAGTGTTGCGTTCATAGACGCGGGCCGCAAAGACGAGCGTCAGCATGGCATAGCACAGAGAGCTGATGACGGTCAGGAACAGCATGTCCGCGTGCCAGTCGCCGAGGAAAACATTTCGCACCAGCAGCGCACTATTCATGATGGGTACGAACGAAAGGAAGGCGTTCAGTTCCGTTCCAGGCAACATGGTCGCCACGAGCGGGAAAATCAGAAACATCAGGATCGGCGTCAGGTAAGCCTGACCTTCCTTGAAGTCCTTGGCGAACGCACCGACGGCGACAAACAAGGCGCTGACCATCATTGAGACCGGCATCAAGAGCACAAAAGCGAGAAGTGCGGAGACGGGATTCACCGTCATGCTGACGCCAGGGATCATCTTGATGCTGGTGAACGTCACGGCCAGGCTGGCTAGGTTGATCAGGGTTGCCATGGTCGAAATTCCCCACACGGCCATGAACTTGCCGGCGATGATTTCCAACGAGTCAATGGGCGCGCAGAGCAAAGTCTGCATGGTGCCGCGCTCCTTCTCTCCGGCGGTCATGTCGATGGCGGCGTAGAGGCCGCCGCTCGCGCTCAACAGGATCAGAAGATATGGCAGGATCATGCCCAGCATCAGGCCTGCACGTCGGCTCTCGCCCGCAACGTTGCGGGGCACGATCTCAATCGCGTCGGTGAATCCGGTCTTTAGTCCCATTGCCCGTTCGCGGCGCTCAAGCACGTCTCGGCGGTATAAGCGCAGGGCGTCCGCGAGCCTCTCCTGGGCCTTCATCGAGTCTGGCCGCACTGCGTCATAGAGTATTGACGCCTTAGCAGCCGCACCGCCTTCCAACGACTTGGAAAAGCCACTCCAGGGAATCAGAACTGCGTCGACCGTGCGGCCGAGAAGAACAGCCTGTGCGACTCGAGTCCATTCGGTGTCAGGTTCCTTCGGTTTCTGCGCGAGCGAGTCGTCCGCTTCTAATGCAAGCGGCGGCTTGGCAGGAGGCGCGAGTGCGCCGGTCGCGAGGCTCTCTTTCAGCGCTGGTGGTGCGCCGGTCCATTCGGCAAACACAAGCTTTCCATCCTGCTCGAGACGTTGCCTTACTTCAGCCGGCAGTTCGCCCCACAGCGCGACTTTCGACGCCCTGGCTTTCTGTTCGGCCTCCTGCGATTCCTGCAGACGCGAGATCAGCGTCACCAGCAGCGGGTAGAGCAGGATCGGCAGCACGATCAGGATGAACAAGGTGCGCCGGTCCCTCAACGCTTCCAGGAATTCCTTGCGGAGGATGACCCAAACGTAGTGAGGTCTCATAACAGTACTTCTCCGCTTGTCTGTATGCCGGCATTCTTCAGGAATGCGTCGGTCAGATTCGCGCACCTCGATCTCGCGAGCAGTTCAGCTAGCGTGCCCTGGTCGACCAGCCGCCCCTCATGCAGCAGCAGGATGCGGTCGCAGAGGTATTCGGCCTCGCTCATCACGTGGGTCGAAAACAGGACGGCGCGGCCGGCATGCTTCTCGGCCCGAATCGACTGGACAATGAAATGGCCGCTGACGACGTCGAGCGCGGCGGTCGGCTCATCGAGGATCAGCAGATCTGGTTCATGGAGGAACGCACGGGCGATGTTGGCGCGCTGCTTCTGCCCCGAAGAAAGCGTACCGCAGGGCTGTCCGGCGAAACCGGTCATCTCCAGGCGCGTGATCATATCGTCCATCCGTCTGCGGAGCCGAACCTCGTCCATGCCATAGAGGCGTCCGAAGTACTGGAGCGATTCCCTCGGGGTCAGGCGCTGGTACATCTGCGTGTCGCCGGAAAGGAAGCCGATCCTGCGCTTAGCCGCGATGGGATCCGCCGACACGTCCTCGCCGTTGAGCAACACCTGCCCGGCG
>JBEKHU010000435.1:0-4110 GCA_050012115.1 Bryobacteraceae bacterium
CGAACCAATCCAGCAGAGCCGAGAGCACCACCGCGAGGGTGAGCTTCCGTGTCGCCCACAGTCCTTTCCGGAAGCCCTGGCGCGCAGTCCCGGCAGGATCCCAAATCAGATTGCCGAAGATCCAGCCCGTGATTCGCCGATGAAGCGGAACGGCCATCTCCGTAGCGTAACACCGCTTTGCGGGAGCGACGAGAACCAGAGGGAGTTGTACGCGCCCAGGACAGAGACGGCAGTCCCCGGTTTTCGGCAGGGCTAGAGCTCGAGCTTGCCTTTGTAGGTCATCTCCTTGACATCGAACTTGCGCTCCAGGCGATTGTCCCCGAGCTGGGTGTGGAAGATCAGATCCTTGTCCTTCTTCGTGATTTCGTCCTCGCGCGAGAAGTGGAAGTAGATGACGCCGTAACGGCCGGGCAGGTTGAACTCGACGCTCACGGGATGGAGGGTCTTGCCCTCGCTGCGCGAGATCGACGTGCGCTCCATCAGCTCCTCGCGGATCACGTCGGGATCGCGGCCACTGCGGCTGTCGCTCGTATCCCTATCGGTCTGATCGGGCGGATTGCCCTGCTGGCCGCTATCGGAGCTGCGCCGCTGGTAGTTCCGGTTGGACGACTCCAGCGGGAAGCCGGACACGGCCACGATGTACTCCTTGGGCGTTTCGTTGGGCGTCAGGGTTGTCACCGAAGGATGCTCGTCGGCCGCTGTCACGGCTGGAGCGGGCGCATCCGCCTTCCGGAAACCCCCGGCCGGCTCGGCGTCACTCTGGGCGGCTCGCGCCGGCTTCAGCGCGGGCTTTTCGTCCGGCTTCGATGGCGGATTCTGCTGGGCCATGGCCAGGCGCACGGGCAGCGCGCTGTCCCAACGCACGGTGGCCTCGACGGTGGATGCCTGCGGACGGCGATTGCCGCCGCCGCGGCCGCCACGGCCGCCGCCGCCACCGCCGGGGTAACCCATTCCTCCACCGCCCGGGAACGGAATGCCGATCCCCCCCGGCAGGCCGATTCCGCCGCGGCCGCCGCCACCCGGATAGCCGCCTCCGCCGCCCGGGTAGCCGCCGCCGCCGGAGTTCGGCCCCTGGCCGTAGCCGCCCATCGTCTGGCCGAGCTGCACCTTGGCCGGCTGCGCCCAGGGCGAGTTGTGCAACAGTTTGTCGATCTCGACGCTGGACCACTGCGACGGGTCCTTGGAATCCCATTTTTCGCCGGCCAGAGAGACTCCGGCCAGGGAGAGTACGGCCGCGGCCGCGCAGAGCTGTATGGATCGCATAGGGCTACTGCACCTGACGTGAACGGCCGGGGCGCGGTTACGCGCGGCCGTCTCCGTCCAGGCGGAGCGCGAAGCCCAGGCGCAGGCCCATCAATGTGCGGCGGCGGTTGCGGGGGCTCGATTGGGGCCCCAGAAGACGGTACAGGACTCGAAGGTGGCCTTGTGGGCGTAAAGGTGACCGAGGTCCAACGACTCAAAGTCCGATACGTCGTCACAGGTCTGGAAGGTGTCGTATTCACCGGCCTTGGTGCGGCGCTCGAGTTCCTTGCCGGGCAACAGGTGCAGTTGAGCGGAGAGCGCGGGCGGGAATTCGAGTTTGTGGGAATCATCCATCTCCAGGCCGGAGGGCGGCCGGCGCCGGATGAGGAAATAGATCTGCTCGTCGGCGCGCAATGCGGCGTGGGGCGGCGTCACCTCGGTGACTTTGCGGGCAACGTCGTCGAACGTGTGCCAGTTGAAATCATCGCGCGCCCCGTAGATCGACTTCGCCTGGATGAGCACACCCAGAAGCACGAGCGCCAGCGCCGGCCAGCGCGGGCGTTCGGGATGGTACAGGCGGGCCGCGACCCAGTACAATCCGGCGGCCGCGAGGAGGGCGAGGAAGGGCGCGGCGAAGAGGTAATAGCGCTGGAAGGTCGGGCGGGCGGTGGAGATATGCACGCACAGCGCCGCGGCGAGCCAGCCGCACAGATAGAATTCAGACCGCAAGCGGCGCTGCCAGTCGCAGCGGAAGGCGATGAACAGCAGGCCGGCCGCGGCAAAGAGGATCAGCAACAGCGCATCGGTGGAGTCGAGCCAGGAAGCGTAAACCTCGAAGTTCTGCCGCCAGGCTTCTGCCCACTGCACCGTCCGGAAGCGCATGTGGTAGTCCAGAACCCCGAAGCGCACGTTGCGCGGCGACTGCACGTACAGGGCCAGCAGCGGGAGGAAGGAAACCACGATTCCGGCGAGGAACGCCACGGACTTGATGAGCCGCCGGCCGGCGCGGTTGCAGACGAGCATCCACAGGAGCAACACGGGCGCCACCGGGGCGCAGAGCAGGGTCGAGCCAGCCGCCGCGCCGCTGGCGAGACCCGCCGCCGCGACCTGGGCCAGGCCGGGCCGGTCGACGGAGGCGACCGCGAAGCGAAACGCGGCGACGATCAGCAACAGGCACAGGCCGTAGGCCTGGCCGACCGTGCCGAACTGGACGACGGCGACATTCATGCCGAACAGCACCGCCGCCGCCAGCGCGACGGCCAGCCGCCAGCGCGGCACGGGCATGCGTTCAAACAGATAATCGGCCGTCAGCAGGACCGCGCCGGCCGCGCAGAGGGCGGCGACGGCATGGGCCGTGCGCCAGGTTTCGCCGAAGAGCGTCATCCAGAAGGCGTTCCAGTAGGCGTTCAGGGGCGTCTGGGAAAACGCGAAATCGATATACGGGCGCCGGCCGGCCTTGATCAGTTGCGCGCACAGCAGATGAAAACCTTCATCCCAGGCGAAGGCCATGGTCTGGGAGTACCACACCAAGCCGGCGGCAATAAGGGTCACGAAGGCGCAAAGAAAGAGATAGGCGCGGCTGCAGCGAGTAGGCCCGGATTCGAGATCGGGAGTCATGGATGTGCGTCCATTCTAAACGATGGTCGCGGGGAGTGTTGGCGGCGAAATCGCCGCCGGCGCGGGCGTTGCGGAGGGGACCGCGGCGGCGCTCACAACGCGGCTGGCGGGATTTCCACCACAGGCTGGTAGACTAAGTCGGAAGACGGCAGGGAACGGATACGGCGCTGAAGAAACGCTGGAGAACGGAGCGCAAGGCGGCGGGCCAGGGCGGCGCGCCGGCCAAGCCGGAGCGCCGGCTGAAGACGCTGGACCGCGTGCTGTCGAAGATGGGCGTGTGCTCGCGCACGGAGTCGAGGGAATGGATCGTGCGCGGGCGTCTGAAGGTCAACGGCGCCACGGTGCGCGACCCCGAGCGCTGGGTCGACCTGGACCGCGACCGCATCGCGCTGGACGGCAAGCCGGTGCGCGCCGAGCACAAGACGTACATCCTGCTGTATAAACCCAAGGGCTACCTGACCAGCTACACGGACCCCGACGGCCGGCCGACGGTGTACGACCTGCTGGGCAACATCGAGCAGTGGATCTTCCCGGTGGGGCGGCTGGACCTGGACAGCTCGGGGCTGCTGCTGCTGACCAACGACAGCGAGTTCGCCGAGCACGTCACGAATCCCGAGAGCCACGTCGCCAAGACGTACCTGGTGAAGGCCTCGACGCGGCTCGACGACGAGCAGCTCGGGCGCCTGCGGGCGGGCGTCGAACTGAAGGACGGCGTGACGCGGCCGGCGCGGGTGCGGCGCATCCGCGACTCCGAGAAGTACACCTTCTTCGAGATCACCCTCACCGAGGGCCGCAACCGGCAGGTGCGGCGCATGGTGGAGGCGCTGGGGGCGCAGGTGCTCAAACTCGTGCGGACGGCGATCGGACCGCTGCGGCTGGGCGCGCTGCCGATCGGACGCTGGCGCACGCTGACGGCGGATGAGGTGCGGCTGTTGAAGCGCGCCGGAGGGCCGCCGCGGGCCACGCCGCTCAAGTGAGGACGAGGGGCGCCCGCGCGCATCCCTCACACGAACGGAGCGGGCGAAAACAGGGGGACAGACGGCTGAAGTCCACACGGCGCAGAAGATGCAGGGTGAATCGAGAGAGTCGTGCGCGCCTAGGACAGAGACGTCAGTCCCCGGTTTTCGGGGCCGCCGCGCGCTAGAGCGTCAGGCCACCGTCCACAGTGAGCACCTGGCCGGTGAGGTAGTTGTCGGGTTCGAGGAAGAAACGCACCGCGCGGGCCACGTCCAGGGCGCGGCCATAGCGCGG
>JBEKHU010000436.1:0-4101 GCA_050012115.1 Bryobacteraceae bacterium
CGATCCGGCCTTTGACCTGCGCGGTGAGCTCTATCGGATCGCCGGCGTCGATCTGACCGACGTGCCCGGCATCAGCGCGGCCACCGCTCAAGTCATCCTGACCGAGATCGGGCCGGACGTGCGTCGCTTTCGGAATGCGTCCGCGTTTGCCTCGTGGCTCGGGCTCTGCCCCGAGCAGCGGATCAGCGGCGGCGAGCTGCTCTCCTGCCGCACACGCAAGGTGAACAACCGCGTCGCGCTCGCATTGCGCATGGGCGCCCACTCACTCAGCCGTGCCAAGGGCTACTTCGGCGAGTTCTTCCGGCGCATGCGGGCCAAGCTCGGCACGGCCCAGGCGATCACAGCAACGGCACACAAGATCGCCCGCGTCCTGTATCACATCCTCAGTACCAAGCAGCCCTACACCGAGACGCTCTTCCACCAACTGGACGAGCAGGCCCAACAACGCGCCGAACTGCGCCTCCGCAAACAGGCCGCTCAACTCGGCTTTCAACTGATCCCAAATCCGAACCAGCCGGTAGAGGGAGTTGTTCCTTAGGAGTGGCATTATCGGACAAAGGTTGATCTCCCGGGTCGCATTTTCGAACCATAGCCGCGCCCGACTGACGAACTGAACCCGGCCAGCGCAGTGGACAGGAGTCGGCTGGAAAGCCGGCTCGCAGGCTGGAAGGCCGGCCCCACAAGAGGGGTCGCGGACCGTGGTTTTACCGTGATTTCACCGTGCGCCGAGCACGATTTCACCGTGAAAACACCGTATTTCACCGTGTTTTTACCGTAAAAACACAAGTTTTTTGCGTTTCCGTGTAACTACGGTTTTCTAAAGGACTTAGCCGTATTGCGCCGCGAATGCGCCCGCGCCAGGCGTGTAAGTACTTAGTTCTAAAGGACTTGCGCGATTATCACGGTGCTTCACGGTGGATCTGTGGCAAACAAAGGAGTTATTGAAATTTGACGCGCATTTTGACGCACATTAACATGCGGCACCGTAGGCCACGGTGGATCTGTTGCAATGATTGGACTTGCGCACATTAAACTGCCACATTAACACGTTGCACCGTGCGTCACGGTGGATCTATGGCAAACAAAGGACTTACAAACATTAACAGGCGATTTTTTGCGCGCGCACCGTGCGTCACCGTGTATCTACGGTGATCTAAAGGACTTATTGAAAATTTGAGCAACGGTGGTTGCACGCCGAAATTGCAGTGGATGCGGGGTGATTTTGCGGCGTTTGCAGGGCGGAGGGCGGTGGGGGTTTGAAGAACGCGGGAGCAGTTCACGCACCCCGAGTACCCCGAATCCGACACAGATTCTCAACAGAAGGAGCCGGCTGGAAAGCCGGCTCGCAGGCTGAAAGCCTGCCCCACAGGAGGGGCGCGGGCTGGCGTTGGTTGATGGCGTTCGGGACCCGGCCCTCAGGAAGAGGTGCGGACGAGGTGAAAGCGCACGCTTTCCACGAGTTCCGAAGCGTTGACGGGCTTGCCGAGAATGGCGTCCATGCCGCTGCGGCGGCAGCTCTCGCGCAGCTCTTCGGTCACGCCGGCGGTGATGCCGAGAATCGGAATGCTGGCGCACTCCGGGAGCATGCGAATCCGGGCCGTGGCTGCACCGCCATCCAGGCCGGGCATCAGGATGTCCAGCAGGACCACATCGAAGCGCCGCGTGCCGAGCGCCCGCACGGCCGCCTCGCCGCTCTCCACCGCCAGCACCTCGAAGCCGGCGCGGCTCAGGACGGAGCCCAACACGCGCAGCGAGATGCGGTTGTCGTCGGCGATCAGGATGGCCGGCCGGGTGGCCTCGGCCGGAGCCAACTCTTCCCGCGGGTTCACGTCGCGCAACCCGATGGGAAGAACGACCCGCAGGCCAATCGAGCCGTGCGCTTCCAGGGACACATTCAAGCTGCCGCGCAGGAGCCCGACCAGGCGCTGGAGCAGGGCCATTTCCAGCGTTTCGATGCGGAAGGTTTCCGCCAGCAAACCCTCCGGCTCCTGGTAGCTGCACGGCGGGGCCGCCCCGGCCGATCCGTTGCCGACGACCTCGCGCCGGACCTCGAGCGACAGTTCGCCGAAACGCGGGCCCCAGTCGGCGAGCTGAGCGCGGAACCGTACCCGCCCGTTGGTGGCCGAGTGGATCGAGGCGCGGCTCATCAGCGAGACGACGTCGCGCAATCGCAGCGCGTCGGCGCGGACGATCCGATCCAATCCCGGCGCCAGCTCGGACTCGAGCACGGTTCCGCTCTCCAGCGCCCGCCCGCGCGCCTCCCGCAGCCCGGCTTCGATCGCAGTGACCAGGGGGAAGTCCTGCTCTTCGAGGCGGATGCCGCCGGAGGCGAGCGAGGCGTAGTCGAGGGTCGAGGCCAGTAAATCGTTCAGCGCCGAGGCGCAGGAGCGGATGGAAACGATGTACTCGCGGTGTTCCGGTTCGAGCGGACTCTCCAGCAACAGCTCCGACAGGCCCAGGATGCCACTCATGGGCGTGCGAATGGCGTGGTTCAGGCTGGTGAGGAATTCCACGCCAAAACGCTTGGGCAGGAACTGGGCAAATGCAGTGGACGCGGCGACCAGTTCAATGGGCGTTGCGGAGGCTGAAGAGGTCATTTCGATCCGGGTTTCGGCCCTCATTTCAACAATCGGACGTTCAGTCCGACTCTTTAGTCGAAAAACGCGGATTGGAAGGAATCGGAGTGGCCGCCGGAGCGTCCGGAGAGCGGGAAACCGGCGCTCCGGAGCGGTGTTCCAGCGGTGAAAACGCGATCTTTGTACGGCGCGGCGCGCGGCAAGAGTCCCTAATCGTCGCTGGAGAAGAGGCCGTCGAAGGCGCTGAAGCCCTTGCGCTCGTCGCCGCCGATGCGGCCCGCAGCGACCTCGCGGCGCAGTTTGGCCAGGGTCAGGCTTTGGACAATCACCTTGCCGGGACCGGTGAGGGTGGCCAGGAACAGACCTTCGCCGCCGAACATGGCCGTCTTGATGCCGCCGACAAACTGGATGTCGTAACCAACGCTTTCGTCGAAGGCCACGATGTGTCCCGATTCCACCTGGAGGGTTTCGGAAGGCGCGAGGTCGAATTCGACGAAGTCGCCGCCGGCATGGACGAAGACGACGCCCGGGCCGGTGAGTTTCTCCAGGATGAAGCCCTCGCCGCCGAAGAAGCCGGCGCCGAGTTTCTTGACGAAGGCGATGTCGAGCCGGGCCGGCGACTGGGCGAACAGGAAGCCGTCGCGCTGGACCAGGAGGGTCTGGCCGGCCTGGAGGGGGAAAGCCTGGATCTTGCCGGGGTAGTTGCCGGCGAAGCCGACTTCCCCGCCCGCGCCGGCGGTCCTGAAGTAGGTCAGGAAGAGGGATTCGCCCATCAGTTTCCGCTTGAGGCCGCCGAGGATTTTGTCGCCGATGCTGTGGCCGCTCATGCGGGTTTCCCAGAAGACGCCGGGGCTCTTGTAGATCATCTTGCCGGCCTCGGCGTAAATCTCCTGGCCGGGCTTCAGCTTGACGCGGGCGACCTGCAGATTGTCGCCCTGGATGGTGTACTCCAGCGGCTCGGGGGCCTGGGAAAACGAGGGCGGAGCCTGGGACGGGACGGGGCCGGCTCCGAGCGGCGTGCCGCAACGGGGGCAGAAACGGGCGGTGGCGGCCAACTCATTTCCGCAGCCAATGCAAAAGGGCATGGGTTCTCCTGGGGTTGACATCCAGTATGTAACAGAGGCTCGCAGGGCGGGCCCTCTCCTGGAACAACGGAGCGGGAGGCGGCAGGGTTCGGGGGACGGGAAGATGGGCGGAGGGCCGGCGGAACCGTCGGGAAGGCGGGCATCCGTTGAGAAAGGAATGGGCGCAGCCAGCCGGCTGCGCCCCAGAGTGTCCGCGTTGTGTCCCGAGGGACCCGGCCGCTACCGGTTGGCGCGGCGCGGTGAGGAGCGGCGGACGAGACCAAGCACGCCCAAACCAGCGCCCAGCAGGAGGAAGGTGGCCGGTTCGGGAGTCCCAATCGGAGAGGTATCGGTCACGGCGCCCTGGATCGAGGTCTGACCAATCGGATTGCCAACGGTCGGGGCCTGGAGACCAAGGGACGGATTGAGAACCTGGTAGGTAAACGCCTGGCCACCGCCTG
>JBEKHU010000437.1:0-5173 GCA_050012115.1 Bryobacteraceae bacterium
GCGGGGATCGCGCCGCCGTGGCCGGAGCGGCGGGTCCGGGGCTCATGGGGATGACGCGGCTGGCGCTGAGCGCATGGCCGATCTGGAAGGACATTCTGGCGACCAACGGCGACTATATCGCCGAGGCGCTGGGCGAGTTCCAGGGCGAATTAGGCGCAACGCTGCGGTTGCTCGAGGCGGGGGAACTGGAAGAGGCGTTCCGCGAAGGCGCGGAGTTTGCGGCGGAAGTGCGCAAAACGGGCAGCGCTTCGTAGCAGCGTATTTCTCACAGGGGAGCGGGCGGGCGTCCTCGACCCGAAGGCGAAAACACGGGTGACAGACGGCTCTCGGGCGTGAAAATCTGCTACCTTCTCACCGAATGTCAGGGCATGGAGATGGAACATGAACGTATCGGTGGAACAAGCGCTAAGCATATTCAAAAAATGGCAAGAGGAGAAGTCGCCAGTGCGCTTGCTTCTCAAGGCATTGAGCGTCGGAGGGGTCTTCACTGGAAGAGTGTTCAGTTCCGCGCCCTCTGAAGTGGTCATGATCCCTTCCGAAGAAGACAGGGTCAACCCAGATTCCTCTTGGCTCACCGTATCGTTCCTTTTGGCCGATTCGTTCGCGTTCATCGACCCCAGGGACGGAGGCGAGGACCGTGAGTTGCTTTCTGGAGAGATGGAATTTGGCATACTCGTACACTTCAGATCCGGAGAGCGCTGCAGCTTTGTCCAACTGCCGGATCGTTTATGAGTTCCTTCCTTCATGACAGCCACACACATTTAGCGCAGTACCCACGAACCCGGGGGCCGGCTGGCGCATCCTAAACTAGTAGGGTGCGATTCGGAGGGCGTCATACATAGCACAATCGAATACCGCGTCAAGGGGATGGACTGCGCGGAAGAGGTGTCGCTGCTGCGCGGGGCGCTGGCCAAGCTGGACGGGCTGAGCAGCCTGACCTTCAACGTCGTGCAGGCGCGCATGACGGTGGAGTTCGACACGCGGCGGCTGTCGCCGGAGGGCATCGAGCAGGCGGTCGCGTCGACCGGCATGCATTGCGAGGAATGGAGCGAGGAGGCGGCGCGCACGGAGCGGCGCGGCTGGACGCGCGAATCGGTGCTGACGCTGGTGAGCGGGCTGGCGCTGGCCGTCGGCACACGACCACAGCCACCATCACTTCCTGGGCGGCGCGGTGATCTTCTTTGTGCTGGCGATCATTGCCGGGGCCACTCCGGCGCTGCCGAAGGCGCTGGGAGCGTTCCGGCAACTGAGGCCGGACATGAACCTGCTGATGGTGCTGTCGCTGACCGGCGCGTGCGTGCTGGGCGAATGGACCGAGGCGGCGACGCTGAGCTTCCTGTTCGCGCTGGCGGGGCGGCTGGAGCGCTGGAGCATGGGCCGGGCGCGGGACGCGATCCGGCAGTTGATGAACATGGCGCCGCACGAGGCGACGGTGCTGCACGGGGGCACGATTCACGGCAAGGCGGACGAAGGCGAGCACGAGCACCGGGTGCTGGCGAGCGACGTCGGGGTGGGCGCCAAAGTGCGCGTCCGGCCGGGCGAGCGGGTGCCGTGCGACGGCGCCGTGGTGCGCGGCTCGTCGCTAGTCAACCAGGCGCTGATCACGGGCGAATCGACGCCGGCGCCGAAACTGGCGGGCGACAGCGTGTACGCGGGGACGATCAACGAATCGGGTGTGATCGACATCAGGACGACGCGGCGGCACTCGGACACGACGCTGGCGCGGATGGTGCGGATGGTGGAGCAGTCGCAGGCGCGGCGCGCTCCGGCCGAGCAGTTCGTGGCGCGGTTTACGCGGATCTACACGCCGATCGTGTTCCTGCTGGCGTTCAGCGTGATTGTGCTGCCACCGGTGTTCGCGAACGGGTCGTGGGCCAAGTGGTTCTACCAAGGCATGGTGATCCTGCTGATCTCGTGCCCGTGCGCGCTGGTGATCTCGACGCCGGTGAGTATCGTCGCGGCGCTAACGGCGCTGGCGCGGCGCGGCGTGCTGGTGAAAGGCGGCGCGTATCTCGAAGAGGCCGCGCGGGTGCGCACATTCGTCTTCGACAAGACGGGCGTGCTGACCAAGGGCCGGCCGGAGGTGCGGCGGGTGGTGCCCGTGGGCGGCCGGACGGTGGAACAGGTGCTGGAGCAACTGGTGGGCCTGGAGCTTTCGAGCGAGCATCCGATCGCGCGGGCGGTGATCGACTATGCCGCGCGCAGCGGCGTGCACGCGCTTCCGTCGGCCGAATTCCGGATCGTCGAGGGACGGGGCGTCGAAAGCGGGGACGGTTTCTGGGCGGGCAGCGCGCGACTGCTGCGCGAACGCGGGCTGATGAACGATCTGCAGCCGCAGGTAGACCGGCTGAGCGAGGCGGGCGAGGCCGTGTTCGCCTGCGGTCGGGGCGACGAGGTGTGGGCGCTGGTGACGGTGGCCGACCCGATCCGCGAGGAGTCGGAGAGGGTCGTGCAGGCGCTGCGCAAGTCGGGCGTCGAGCGCATCCTGATTCTGACAGGCGATACGCGGGAGAACAGCGAGGCGGTCGCCCGGCTCGTCGGGGCGGACGAGTTGCGCACCGAGCAACTGCCGGGCGACAAGGCGGCGCGCATCCGGGAACTGCTGCTGGAGCAGCCGCACGTGGCGATGGCGGGCGACGGCGTCAACGATGCCGAAGCGCTGAGCTGCGCCTCGCTGGGCGTGAGCCTGGGGCTATCGGGCGCGGACGTGGCGCGGGAGATCTCCGACGTGGTGCTGATGTCGGGCGATCTGCGGAACCTGCCGTTCCTGCGGCGGCACGCGCGGCGGACGATGCGCGTGGTGAAGGAGAACATCGGCTTCGCGCTGGGCATGAAGGCCATGTTCCTGGTGGCGGCGATGGCGGGCGTGGCAACGCTGTGGATGGCCGTGGCGGCGGACATGGGGGCGACGTTCATCGTCACGCTGAACGGCCTGCGGCTGCTGCGCGAGCGACGGGGCGGGTAAAGCCGCTCCCCCGCGCCGCCTGAAAGTGTTGCAGAATGGCCGGGTATGCAACCTAGCTTTCCAATCCGTTTTGTCCTGGCCGCGGGGCTTCTGAGCGCCGCGGCGGGGAGGATCGACGCAGCTATGAACAACTACAGTGTCCGGGAGACAAGCGAGGACGGCGTCAAAGTCTACGTTCTGCGCGACGCGGCGAAAGACGTGGAGGTGAAGGTCGCGCCGCAGTTCGGCAACATCGCCACCTCGATGACCGTGCATGGCAAGGCGGTGCTGTGGACGCCCTTCCCGAGCGCCGGGGAATGGGCCAAGCGGCAGGCGATGGGCGGAGTGCCATTTCTGTGGCCGTGGGCCAACCGGATCGACGGCTGGAGCTACTGGGTGAACGGGCGGAAGTACGCGCTCAACCCCGACCTGGGCAACATCCGCTCGTCGCCCAAGGACGCCCCGATTCACGGCCTGCTGCTGTACGCGAAGCAATGGAGAGTGACGCGCGCCGTGGCGACGGAGCAGGCGGCGGAACTGGAATCGGTATTCGAGTTCTGGCGTGAGCCGGCGCTGATGGAACAGTTCCCATTCGCCAACAAGGTCACGATGATCTACCGGCTGCGGGACGGCGCGCTGGAGGTGGAAACGCGCGTCGAGAACCTGAGCAGCGAGCCGATGCCGGTTTCGCTGGGCTTCCACCCGTATTTCCAGGTGAACGACGCGCCGCGCGACGAATGGAAAGTGCGGCTGCCGGCGCGGGAGAAATTCGTGCTGAACGAGCGACTGATCCCGACCGGCGAGAAGCGGCCCAACCCATATGCCAATCCGCAGACGCTGAAGGGCGTGGTGCTGGACGACGTCCTGGGCGCGCTGGCGCGAGACGCGGACGGATGGGCGCGCTTCCGGCTGGAGGGCGCGAAAGAGAGCGTCACGGTGGAGTACGGGGAAGCCTATCCGGTCGCGGTGGCCTACGCGCCACCGGGGCGGGGGTTCGTCTGTTTCGAGCCGATGAGCGCCCCCACGAACGCCTTCAACGCGGCCCACAGCGGGTGGTTCAAAGAGCTGCCGATGGCGCCGCCAGGAGGGGTGTGGAAAGGCGTGTTCCGCGTGGTACCGGCAGGCTTCTGAGGTTCAGATCGAGGCGCGCGATGGGGCCACATCTACTGCGTTGCGCTCGGTCGGAAGTCCTCAACGTACAGCCGAGTACGCCTGCGGGCGTCCCGCAAGCGCGCCTAGTATCTGCAGCCCTCTCATCGCGCCTCGCTGCGATCGCAAGTGAAACATCCAGGTTAGAGACAAGAAGGGCGACCGCGAGACGAATCGCTCGTGGCCGCGCTGAGCTGAACAGCGGGCGATGATCGCAGCAGCGGCTACTTCTTCGGCGCAGCAGCGGGCGCAGCCGTTCCCGGCTTAACGGCGCCGGTGGAAGCAGCGGCCGGCTTGGTGCCGCCGGCGGTGGTTGCGGCCGGCTTGGCTGCAGGCAGGGTCGACACGGGGGCGCCGCCCACGCCGTACTTCTTGTCGTACAGTTCGACGATCTGGGTCGTAATGTCGATGCCGTTGGCGGCCCAGAGGACCGGGCTCTGCTGACCGGAAACGTCGAACACGATAGCCAGCGTATTGGCCTTGGAGTACTCGTCGACGATGGCCACCATGCGCTGGCCGATTTCGTTCACCAGTTTCTGCTCTTCCTGCGATACTTCGTTCTGCAGGTCTTCGGAGTCCCACTGGTACTTCTTCTTCTTGTCGTCGATATCCCGGCTGAGCTTTTCCCGGGCTTCGGCCGACATCGTGTTCGCACCCTTGTTGAACTGGTCCTGCAGGCGGTTCATCTCGCTCATGCGGCCTTCCAAGTCCTTGGCCTTGGGTTCGAATTTCGCACGGATGGCGTCACGAGCCTTCTCGCCGTCCTTGGTGGCGAGCATGGCACCCTGCATATTGATAATTCCGACTTTGTTGGGCGATTGCGCCGGCGCGGAGGGGGCGACAAAGCCCAAGGCCACAACGGCCATGGTCAACGGGACGCACTTCATAATCACGTTCTTCAGACTCCTGGGATCACTCAAATAGTAGCACGGCACACGTTTCCCTTTCGGCACTAGAAAGTCCGGCTGATGGTGAACCGGAACAGCGAATGCCGCTCTGCGTAAGGGGCGAGGTTGCCGAAGGTCTGCGCTGCATACACGTAGCTGGCCCGATTGGGGAACATCGCCGGGTCCAGGACAA
>JBEKHU010000438.1:0-4076 GCA_050012115.1 Bryobacteraceae bacterium
TGAACAACGCCTTTATGCGAGATGAAGCACACTCCGGAGCCGGCCAGGCAGCCGCGCGTCATCTGATTCAGGCCGGCCGGATGGCCCCCGGGATGACCCGCGCCCGGCTGGGCTGCCGCGGCGTGCAACGGGCGCGGCATCAGGTCGGGTACGGCCTCGCCGGCGCGGCGGGATTCGGCGCGGCGCTGCCGGGCGATGCGGTAGTACTGCGGGGCGCAGGTGGCCTTCAACTCCATGCCGCTGTCGAGGCTGCGGTCGTAGTACCAGTTGAGGATCCGTTCGGCATCCTCGGCACTCACGGACTGGTCTTCGGCAATCGTCAGACCGCACCCCACCGGAACCAGCAGGAAGAGATGGAAAGCGTCTACTTTCAATTGCTTGGCGAGGTCGACCATCTGCGGAAGCTGGTGCGCGTTGTGGCGCGAAACGGTGGTGTTGATCTGGGTCGAGATGCCGACGTCCTGCAGGCAGCGGATGCCGCGGATGGCCGCCTCGAAGGCGCCGTCGTGGCCGCGGAAACTGTCATGCGTGGCGCGGTCCGCTCCGTCCAGGCTGATGGCGACGCGAACGATCCCGGCGTCCCTGGTCCGCTCGGCCATCGCTTCGTCCATCAGCGTGCCGTTAGTTGCCAATGCCACGCGGAGGCCGCGCCGGTTGGCGTGCGCGGCAATCTCAAAAACGTCGCGCCGCCACAGCGGCTCGCCGCCGCTCAAGACCAGAATCAACGGGGCGTATCGCGCCAATTCGTCGACGATGCGCAGGCATTCGCTGGTGGAGAGGTCGTCCGGGCTCATCAGTTCGGTGGCGCTGGCGCGACAGTGGATGCAGCGCAGGTTACAACCGGTGGTCAATTCCCAGAAAACCAACCGGGGGCGGGCTTGGGAGTTCGCCGCAGGGTTCATGTCTGAAGCGCAGCAATTCCCGTACCATTCCTTGAATTGCTGAGAATCAGGGAGATACCGGAAATTGTTTTCCGGATTGAGGGGGATATGCCCCACTAAGCCGAGTCGGGCGTAGCGGGGGCCCAGAGGAGAGGGGCAATTCGCCCAGTGCAGGAAACCCCGTATTCACCCCGGCCGGAACCCCGGTGACACGCGCTTGGAAGGTTCCCATCCGGGCATCTCAATCAGTTGCCGCGAGGACGCGGACGCGTGCGTTTTGCAGCCGCGGAGCGCGCCGGCCGGCACAGGCGGAGCCGTAGATTTTTACGGTTTTTTGTCTGTAACTTACTGATTCCTCGTCAAAAACCGTAAAGTTTTACCGTTCCCGTCCAGCCGCAACAGCCGCCCGGCCGTTCATCCGGGGATCGGAAGCTCGGTTTCGTCTGGCCCCGCTGTGACCTTACTCTGGCCCCGCGCATTCGCGGCCCACGCGGCTGCAGCCAGACAGATCGGCGGGAGATAAGCTCCGGCAAAGTACAGCACGATGTGCGGTGGTATCGCCTCGTGGAAGAGCAGCAGGTCGTAGTTCCTCAGGAGCCCAGGCGCGGCAACGACAGCCGGCACAAAGGCAATCAGACCACGCGCCGGCCACCCGAGACCCAGTTTTCTCAGTATCAGCAGGACCCCGGCGACACTCAGGATCAGGACGAGCGCGCTGACCACGGTATAGGTGATGAGGGGGAATTGCACCACTCCGCGGTAGGCGAGACTGCTGGCGACCGCAGCTGCTACCGGCACGGCCGCCAAGGCGCACCGCGCTGACTTACCGATACCCAACTTCGCCATGATGAGGAGAAATGCGGCCACGACCAGCACCGGCACGAACCAATTGACAACGGCATATTGGCTTTCCAGAAGCCGAAGCATGCCGATGCGGGAGTAGAACAACCCGCCCGCGGCAGCGGTCGCCATCGCAACCACGGCGCCGCGCCCCATCCGTCCCAGGCTGAGTTTATTCATGATGATGAGGAACAGCGCCAGCGCAACTACGACTACCATCGCGTTGAGGGCGCTCAGCATGCCGATGATGTAAACCCATCTCAGGGTGGGATCGAACGGCCGGTGTTCCAGGAAAACCCGCGAGACCGGGCTTGAGATCTGGAAAACCGTGAACCTCAGAACTTGCCTTCCCGCCTCCAGCAACAGCAACGAAGCCAGCACTGCCAACACCGTTCGCGACTTCATACCCCACCCTCCCGGGCCCGCCACCGCATCCAGATGGACCGCCGGCGCCGCTCGGGCGGTATCGGCCAGGATGCGCATCCACAGCAGCGCCATTCGTGCCT
The DNA here is from genome assembly GCA_050012115.1 of Bryobacteraceae bacterium. Classification (GTDB taxonomy): domain Bacteria; phylum Acidobacteriota; class Terriglobia; order Bryobacterales; family Bryobacteraceae; genus CAIVVT01. The sequence continues at coordinate 2,228 of JBEKHU010000438.1, forward strand.
TGGTGGAACAGTCCCGCATCTGGTCGCGGAACAACTGCACCATCGGCTCGCCGAACTCGCGCCGATAAGCGGCCGGGTAGGCTTTCAGAATCAGCCGGTAGACCCGCTCCGAGATCGTCATGCGCCCCCTTCCGCCGTCCGTGGGCGCTTTAGCAGCGACTTGGCGCAGGCCGCCTGGACCAGCGCCTCGAGCCGCTCCGCCTCGGCTTTGGCCGCCGCCCGCCCCTGCGGCGTGATCCGGTAATAGCGCCGCCGCTCGGAGTTGACGCCCGGGTCTGCCCGTTCGGCGCTCTCGACGATCAGCCCGGCCTGGAGCAGCCGTTTGATCGTCCCGTACAGCGTCCCGGGACCCAGGACGAGTTCGCCGTGGGTGGTCGCGCGGACCTCCAGCATGATGCCATAACCGTGCTTTTCACCGTCCGCGAGCGCTAGCAAGATGTGAAAAACCGCGGGTGTCAGAGGTTCCATATACATCCGTTACGGATATAATGCGCTCCGGGGACGCGAGTGTCAATAGGGGAACCGGATGCCCGCGCCGCGCCGGGCGCGTTCCTCTGGGACAATGGAAGTTCATGCCCCACGGCGCGCCACCGACCGGACTGGTTTTCGACGCGCTCTTCGAGCGCCACGACCCCGGCGAAGGCCATCCGGAGAGCCCGGCGCGCTATGCCGCGCTGCACCATGCCCTGGCCGGCTCGGGGCTGCTCCGCTCCCTTCCGTCCATCAAGCCCCGCGCCGCGCGCGACGAGGACCTGCACCTGGTCCACACGCGCTCGTACCTGCATGTGGTGCGGCACGACGTGGCCCGCCAGGCCCGTACGCTCAGCACCGGCGACACCGCGCTGGGAACCCACACCCTCGACGTCGCCCTGATGGCCGCCGGCGCCTGCCTCGCCGCGGTTGACGCCATTTTCGCCGGCCGCGTGCGCAACGCCTTCGCCGCCGTCCGCCCGCCGGGCCACCACGCCACCGCCAACCGTGGCATGGGCTTCTGTGTTTTCAACAACGTAGCCATCGCCGCCCGCTACGCCCAGCAGGTCTACCATGCCGAGCGGATTCTGATCGCCGATTGGGACGTCCACCACGGCAACGGCACCCAGGACATCTTCTACCGCGACCCCAGCGTGTTTGTGTTCAGCACCCACCAGTCGCCCTGGTACCCCGGCACCGGCGCGCACGACGAGACCGGCGAGGAAGCGGGCCACGGCACGACCTTGAATTGCCCGTTCCACGCCGGCGCCGGCCACGCCGAGATCGTCGGCGCGTTCCGCAAGAAACTGCTGCCCGCCGCCGGGGAATTCTGGCCCGATTTCGTCATTCTCTCCGCTGGATTCGACTCGCGCCACGACGACCCGCTGGGCCGCTTTGTCTTGAAGGACACCGACTTCGCCGAGCTGACTTCGCTCATGATGGAGATCGCCGGCCGCTCCGCCGGCGGGCGGCTCCTCAGCGTGCTCGAAGGCGGGTACAATCTGGGTGGATTAGCCTCCGCCACCCTGGCTCACCTTGACGCCCTGCGCGGCGTCTGAAGTGGTCGTTTTATACTGCAAAAACAGCGCAAAACACCGTGCACGGCAAAACGCGGTGAATTTCCAATAAGTCCTTTAGAAAACCGTAGTTACACGGTGAAGCACGGTTTACGCGCAAAAATGCGCCTGTTAATGTTTATAACCCCTTTGTTTGCCACAGATCCACCGTGACGCACGGTGCAGCGTGTTAATGTGGCGCCTTAATGTTCGTAACTCCAATCATTGCCACACATCCACCGTGGCCTACGGTGCCGCATGTTAATGTGCGTCAAAATGCGCGTTAGATTTCAATAACTCCTTTGTTTGCCACAGATCCACCG
>JBEKHU010000439.1:0-4073 GCA_050012115.1 Bryobacteraceae bacterium
GGCGGAGGCGCAGGCGATCGCGACGATCGCGAACCGAAACGCGTGATAGACCCATGTCTACTTCGTTGCGCTCGGCCAACGTGCTCGACGTACCGCCCAAGTACGCCTCCGCGCGTTGGCCGTCGCGCGCCTCGTATCCACGGGCCTCTCCCGCGTTTCGCTAACCAGAGCCCGGACAAAAGCAGATTCACGAGCTGGAGTGGGCGTCTGGTAATTAGTATGCTGTGACGGGAGAATTCCGTCATGAGCGAGAGCACCCTTCGGCCGCGCAGGTCCTTTTTGAAGTCCGGTCTGACATCCGCGGTGGCCGCCGCGGCGATGCCGGCCGTCGCGGAGACCGTGTCCGCGGAACAGGCCAAGGCCGAGCCCAAGCCGGCAGCACCGGCTGCCACGGCGCCGGCTCCCGCGGCCCAGGCCGCGACACCTCAGTCCGAGCGCGAAATAATTGTCTACCCGCGTGTTTTTACCGGCCGCAAGCTGGCGTGCATCGTCTTTCCACTGGGTGGAGTGTGCGCGGGCACGCTCAGCCTGGGCGGGCGGGGGCAGTTGCGCGACTGGGAGATCTTTAACCGGCCCGACAAAGGCAACAATCCCGAGTACGCATTCCCGGGCATCCGCGTCGAAGTGGCCGGCTCGAAGCCGGTGGCGCGCGTTTTGGAGGCGCGGATTGGGACGCCATACGAGGGCTCGTCGGGACTCGGCACGCGCAACGCGCCCGGGTTGAGCCGCATCCAAAGCGCGACGTTCACGGCAGAGTTTCCCTTCGCTAAAATCGCTTTCCGCGATGCGCGGGTCCCGGTCAAAGTCGAGCTGACCGCATTCTCGCCGTTCATCCCGCACGACCCGGACGGGTCCGGCATCCCCGGGACAGTGCTGCGCTACCGGGTGACCAACCCCAACGCGAAGCCGGCCAAGGTGTCGATTGCGTGGGCCATCGAGAACCCGGTGAAGCCGCGCGAAGGCCGCTCACCGCTGAAGGGATCGAAGGACGAGCGGCGCAACGAATGGCGCGACGGGGGCGGGCTGCAGGGTCTGGCGATGGACAATCCGGGCATGGCGGCGGGCCATCCGGCCAACGGCAGCTTCGCGCTGGCGGCGATCCCGAACGGGGCGCAGGTCACGCACTTAAGAGGCTGGCAGAAGGCGAAGTGGTGGGTTGGGCCGATGCTGTATTGGGAGGATTTCAAGGCCGACGGAGCGCTGGGGACGGAGAGCGAAGACCGGACCAGCGTGGGGGCGCTGTGCCTGAGCCGCGATATCGCGGCCGGCGCCACGGCGGATTTCACGTTCATCCTGGCCTGGCACTTCCCCAATCGCACGCCGGCGTGGTGCGGCTGGGAGTCGGGCAGCGGGCGGGATCACGAGATCATCGGCAACTGGTACGCGACGAAGTTCAAAGACGCGTGGGCGGTGGCGGAGCACCTGTCGAAGAATGTGGCCGCCCTGGAGCAGGAAACGCGCAAATTCGCCACGCTGCTCAAGGAGTCGACCTTACCGGCGGCGGTAAAGGACGGGGCGACGGCCAATCTGACCACACTGGTCAGCCAGACGTGCTTCCGCACGGGCGACGGCGAGTTCCACGGTTTCGAAGGAATGGGCGACCACGAGGGGTGCTGCCACGGCAACTGCACGCACGTGTGGAACTACGAGACGGCGACGCAGTTTCTGTTCCCGCAGTTCGCGCGGTCGCTGCGCAAGGCGGCGTACGGGTATTCGATGGACGAGCGGGGGTGCATTTACTTCCGGCAGCACCTGCCGGAGGGCTCGGGGCGGAGCGGGTTCGCGGCGGCGGACGGGCAGATGGGACAGATCATCAAGACGTGCCTGGACTGGCGGCTGAGCGGGGACGGGGAGTGGCTGCGCAGGGTGTGGCCGAAGGCGCGCAAGGCGATGGAGTTCTGCTGGGTCCCGGGCGGGTGGGACGCCAATCGGGACGGGGTGATGGAAGGGGTGCAGCACAACACGTACGACATCGAGTTCTATGGGCCGAACCCGGTGTGCGGCGTCTACTACCTGGGCGCTCTGCGGGCGGCGGAAGAGATGGCGCTGGCGATGGGCGACACGGAGTTCGCCGCCGAGTGCCGGCGCATCTTTGAAAGCGGCAGCAAATGGATCGACGCCAACCTGTTCAACGGCGAGTATTACGTGCAGCAGATCCGGGGGGTGAAACGCGACGAGATCGCCAAAGGGCTCACGGGGCCGATGGGCGCCGACGATCCGGAGCACCCCGATTTCCAGATGGGCGGGGGCTGCCTGCCCGACCAGTTGATCGGCCAGTACATCGCGCGGATCGCGGGTCTGGGGGATCTGCTCAACCCGGCGCACATCCGCAAAACGCTGAACTCGGTGTGGCGCTACAACCACTACGAGAACCTGTTCGAGCACGACTCGGTGGAGCGCGCCTACATCATGAACGACGAGCAGGCGCTGACGGTGTGCGACTACCCGAGCGGGCAGCGGCCGAAGATCCCGTTCCCCTACTCGACGGAGGCCTGGACGGGTATCGAGTACCTGACGGGCACGCTGTTTTTCGAATACGGAATGATGCGCGAAGGCGTCGAGACATACGCCGGAACGCGGCGGCGGCACGACGGGGAACGGCGCAATCCATTCGACGAGCCCGAGTGCGGGCATCATTACGCGCGGGCGATGTCGTCGTGGTCGGGCATGGCGGTGCTGGCGGGCTTCCGCTACGACGGTCCCGAACAGCACCTGCGGATCGAGCGCAAGGCGGCGGCGCAGCCGTTCCGCTGCCTGTGGGCCACGGGGACGGGCTGGGGCCGCTATTCCCTGGCGATTGAGAACGGGCGGACGAAGGTGGTCGTCGAGACGCTGCACGGCAAGTTGCCGTTCCGCGAGTTCACGGTGGAAGCCACGGGCAACACGGCCAGCGTGCGGAGCGGGAAGCACGAGTTGGATTGCCAGACCCAGGTGCAGGGGACGCTGCGCCGGATCTCACTGGCCGAGACGATCGACGTGCGCGAAGGCGAGCCGGTGGAGATCCTGGTTTGAGACCGTGGCTGGTTCCCGTGGGGGGCTTTCTCGGCTCGGGCAAGACCAGCCTGCTGATGGCCGCGGGCGGGCGCCTGCGCGAGCGCGGCCACAAAGTGGCCATCCTAACCAACGACCAGGCCGGGGGCCTGGTGGACACTGCGGCGGCGCGAGGCATGAGCTTCGACGCCGGCGAGGTGGCGGGGGCGTGCTTCTGCTGCGCGTTCACGCGTTTCGTCGAGGCCGCGGCCACGCTGGCGGCGCGCGGGGCGGACATGATCCTGGCCGAGCCGGTGGGATCGTGCACGGACATCGCGGCGACGGTGCTGCGGCCGTTGCAACAGGAGTATGGACATTTGTTCCGGCTGGCGCCGTTCACGGTGCTGGTCGACGCCGCGCAGTACAGCGCGCTGCACGCTCCGGGCGCCGACGCGGAGGTGGCGTGGCTGTACCGGCAGCAGATCGCCGAGGCCGACATCCTGGCGCTTTCCAAGTGTGACCTGGGCACGAGGGCGCCGGAACTGGGCGCGCCGGCCCTGTGCTTGAGCGCGCGCACGGGGCAGGGCATCGACGACTGGCTGGAGGAGGTGCTAGGCGGACGCACGGCGCCGGGGACGCGGCTGCTGGCGGACATCGATTATGAACGCTATGCGCGCGCCGAGGCGCGGCTGGCGTGGCTGAACGCGGCGGCGACGGTGCGGGCGAGGACGGCGCTGACGCCGGCGCAATTGGCCGGGCCGCTGGTGGAGGAGATCGACGCGCGGCTCACGCGGCAGGGAGCGCGCATCGCGCATCTGAAGACGTGGACTGAATCGGCGCATTCCTGGCTCAGAGTGTCGGTGACGGAGAACGGGCAGGAGCCGAGCGTGGAGGGCGACCGGCTGGCGCCGGCGGCGCGCGAGTTCCGCGTGGTGGTCAATTTGCGGGCGCAGGGTGAGCCGGAGGCGCTGAGGGAGGCCGTGGAGGAGGCGTTGGCGGCGTTACCGGCGGAAGTCACGATGGAACGCATCGACAGCTTCCGGCCAAGTCCGCCGAAGCCGGAGCGGCGCGCCTAGGTCGTGGCTGAGCGGCGCATGGGTAGC
>JBEKHU010000440.1:0-4069 GCA_050012115.1 Bryobacteraceae bacterium
CACACGCTGCGCCTGCGGCAATACGACTTCCAGAAGCGCCTCCCCGCATTGCGGATCGGGGAACGGCTGGTGAAAACGCCCGGCGAGCCGCTGCCGCAGCGCGCCCCGTCGCCGCAGCCATAAGCCGGGCGGGCGCGCGGCGACCCGATGATAAGATTGAGGGGACATTGTGGCCGAATCGACCTACCAGGCGCGGCGCGAACGACTGCTGGGGCTGCTCGAAGAGCGTCAGACGTCCGCGGCGGCGTTCTCGCATCTCCCCAATATCCGGTACCTGACGGGCTTCAGCGGCTCGAGCGCGGTGGTTGTGTTGAGCGACAAGGACACCGTCCTGTACACCGATCCGCGCTACGAGCTGCAGGCGGCGCAGGAGACGGGGTGCAAGGTGCGGGTGGTGCGCGGCCCGCTGTGGCCGGAAGTGGCCAGAAGCGTGCGCCGACGGCGGGTGACGTCGTTGGGTCTGGAGGCGGAACTGCTGGCGCAGGCGGAGTACGCGCGGATCGGCGAGCAGTTGGGGCCGGGCGTGCGGCTGTGCGATGTGAGCGGCCTGGCGGAGCAGTTGAGGGTGGTGAAGGACGAGGGCGAAATCGAGGCGATCAGGCGCTCAATGGACATCTGCGGGCGGGCCTATCTGCAGACGCTAGGCAAGATCCGCGTGGGCATGACCGAGACGGGGATCGCGGCCGAACTGGAATACAGAATGAGGCGCCTGGGGGCGGAGCGGCCGGCGTTTGAAACGATTGTGGCGGCGGGGGCGCGATCGGCGCTGCCGCACGCGCAGCCGACGGGGTCGCGGGTGCAGGCCAATCAGCTAGTATTGGTAGACATGGGCGCGAGCCTGGAGGGCTACGCCAGCGACATGACGCGCGTGATGCACACCGGCCGCCCGACAGCACAAACGAAACGCCTGTACGCGGCGGTGCTGGAGGCGCAACTGGCGGCGGTGGACGCGGTACGGCCGGGCGCGACGTGCCCGAGCATCGACCGTGCGGCGCGGAAGACGTTGCAGCGGCATGGGTACGGAGAGTTTTTTGTGCATTCGACCGGACACGGGCTCGGCCTCGAGATCCACGAAGCCCCGCGCATCGGGCGCCGGGTGAAGGAAGTCCTCGAGCAAAACATGGTCATAACGATCGAGCCTGGCGCCTATATCCCTGGCAAGGGAGGCGTCCGGATTGAAGATACGGTGCTGGTGACCGAACGAGGCGCGGAGGTGCTGACGGCGGTCCCGAAGGAATTATTGGTTCTCTAAGCATGACCCTCGAAGAGATACGCGATCTGATCAAGACCGTTTGCGAAAGCGGCATCGCCGAGCTGGAGGTACAGCGCGGAGACAACCGCGTGTGGATCAAGCGCGCGGGCGCCACGGTGACGCAGGAGATTGTCGTTCCGGCGGCAGCCACGCCGGCGGCACCTCCGCCGGCGCCGTTTGCGCAGATCAGCGTGCCGGCGACGAGCCCGAGCGCGGCGGACACGGCGGCACTGGCGGGCGAACCGGATCTGACCGACCCGACGCTGAAGGCGGTCACGGCGCCGATCGTGGGCACGTTCTACGAAGCGCCGGCGCCGGGCGCGGAGAGTTTCGTGAAGGTCGGCGACACGATCCGGCCGGGCAAGGTGCTGTGCATCATCGAATCGATGAAGCTGATGAACGAAATCGAAGCCGAGTTTTCAGGCACGATCGTGGAGCGGCTGGTGGAGAACGGGCAGCCGGTGGAATATGGCGAGACGCTGTACCTGGTGAAGCCGGACTGAGGCCGCGTAGATGATGCGCAAGGTACTGATCGCCAACCGCGGCGAAATCGCATTACGCGTGATCTGTGCGTGCAAGGAACTGGGGCTGCGCACGGTGGCGGTGTACTCGGAGGCCGACCGCTACAGCCTGCACGTGAGGTTCGCCGACGAGGCGGTGTGCATCGGCCCGGCGAAGAGCGCCCTGAGCTACCTGAACATCCCGGCGGTGATCAGCGCGGCGGAGATCACCAACGTCGACGCGATCCATCCGGGCTACGGATTCCTGAGCGAGAACGCGGACTTCGCGGAAGTGTGCCAGACGTCGGGCATCCGGTTCATCGGGCCGCGGCCGGATGTGATCCGGCTGATGGGGCTGAAGGAACGGGCGCGGGAGGAGATGAAGCGGCACGGCGTGGCCATCCTGCCGGGGTCCGAGGGAATCCTGAAACACGCGGCCGAAGCGCAGGAGGTGGCGGCGCAGATCGGCTACCCGATCATTCTGAAGGCCTCGGCCGGCGGGGGCGGGCGGGGAATGAGGGTGGTGCGGGACGCGGCCGAACTGGCGGGGCACTTTGCGCAGGCGCAGAACGAAGCGGAGGCGGCGTTTTCATGCGGCGACCTGTACTGCGAGAAGTACATTGAGCGGTCGCGGCACATCGAGTTCCAGGTGCTGGGAGACGAGCACGGCCAGGTCGAGATCCTGGGGGAGCGCGAGTGCAGCGTGCAGCGGCGGCACCAGAAGCTGATTGAAGAGGCGCCGTCGCCGGTGATGACGCCGAAGCTGCGCAAGCGCACCAGCCACGCGTTGAAGAAGGCGCTAGAGGCGATCGGGTACACCAACGCGGGTACCGTCGAGTTCATCATGGACGAGGACGGCAACCTGTACTTCATCGAGGTCAACGCGCGCATCCAGGTGGAGCACCCGGTGACGGAAGCGGTGACGGGCGTGGACCTGGTGAAAGCGCAACTGCGGATCGCGGCGGGCCACAAGCTGCACGACATTCTGGGCGGGCCGGTGGAGATGCGCGGGCACGCCATCGAGTGCCGGATCAACGCCGAACACCCGGAGACGTTCACGCCGTGCCCGGGCCGGATCAAAGCGCTGAACCTGCCGGGAGGCCCGGGGATCCGCGTGGACACGGCGGTGTACGTCGACGGAGTGATCCCGCCGTACTACGATTCGCTGGTGGCGAAGCTGGTGGCCTACGGCAGCGACCGGGCCGAGGCGATTGCGCGGATGCAGCGGGCGCTGGACCTGTTCATCGTCGAAGGCATCCACTCCTCGATTCCGCTGCACCAGCGGATCCTGGCCGACCCGGAATTCCAGGCGGCGCAGATCGACACGCAATACGTGCAGCGGTTCTTCGAGCGCTCGAAGGCGGCGGAGACGGTGCAGGCGGGGGCGTAGGGACGGGGACAGACGGCTGAAGTCCACACGGCGCAGTGGAGGAAGCGGTTGGATCGAGAGAGCTGTGCGCGCCTAGGACAGAGACGTCAGTCCCCTTGTGTTCCGGAAATGGCGCAGTCAGCCGCAGCGCAGCCGCCGATCGTGGAGTTCAGGAATGTGACCGTGGATCACGGCGCGTTCCGGGCGTTGCACGACATCAGCCTGGCGATTCACGCCGGCGAACACACGGCGATTCTGGGTCCGAACGGATCGGGTAAGTCCACACTACTGAAGGTGCTGACGCGGGAGTGCTATCCGCGGCTGCTGGAACCGGCGCCGGAGGTGCGGATCCTGGGCCAGGACGCGTGGCGGCTGTTCGACCTGCGGGCGGCGCTGGGCATCGTGACGAACGAACTGGCGGAGAAGTGCACCAAGCCGTACCCGCTGCGGGAGACGGTGTTGAGCGGATTCTTCGGCAGCATCGGCGTGTGGCCATATCACGAAGTCACCGCGGGGATGGAGGAGAAGGCGCGCGCGGTCATGGATCTGCTGGAGATCACGGGCCTGGCGGAGCGCGAAATGACGGCGATGAGTTCGGGCGAGCAGCGGCGGGCGGTGATCGCGAGGGCGCTGGTGCACGATCCGCGGGCGCTGGTGCTGGACGAGCCGACCAACAGCCTGGACATCCACGCCACGCGCGAGCTGCGGAGGACGCTGCGGCGGCTCGCCGCAGCGGGCATCACGATCATCCTGGTGACGCACCACCTGCCGGACATCATTCCGGAGATCGGACGGGTGGTGGCGCTGAAACGGGGGCGGATTCTGGCCGACGGGCCGAAGGCGGAGATCCTGCGCGCCGGAACGCTGAGCGCGATTTTCGACACGCCGGTGGAAGTGATGGAAACGTCGGGCTACTACCACATGTGGTAGGCGGGGGAGGCGCCTGCC
>JBEKHU010000441.1:0-4061 GCA_050012115.1 Bryobacteraceae bacterium
GCGCGGCGTTGGCATCGGTCAGCCGGGCGGCCAGCGTCAACAACTCGGGCGGCACGGCGGCGCGCGCCGCGGTGATCGCGTGGATGCGATCCAGCAACTCGACCGCTTTGCGGGTCCATACCGCCCATTGGCCCAGAAGACCGCCGACGATGCGCACGGGTTCGCCGCCGAGTTGAAACTCGGTGAGCAGATCGACGACGATGTTGTCGTCGTTGCCGGTGTAGAGGGCGATCTCCCGCGCCCGGCCGGAGAGCGCCACCGCGCGCACCACGTCCAGCGTCTGGTAACGGTTGAAAGGCGCGATCTTGACGGCGACGACGTTGTCGATCTCCACGAACCGGCGCCAGAACTCGAACGGCAGCAGGCGCCCGCCGACGCTGGGCTGCAGATAGAAGCCGATAATCGGAATCACCGCCGCGGCCGCGCGCGAGTGCTCCAGCAACTCCTCGACGGAGGCCGCGCGCAACGCGCCCAGGCTCAACAGGCCCGCGTCGTAGCCCAGAGATGCCGCCAGCTCCGCCTCCGCCACCGCCTGCGCGGTGGGCCCGCACAGGCCGGCGATCTTCACCGCTTCACTCCCGCGCAGCTCCTCGGCGGCCAGTTCCAGCAGCGGGCGCAACAGGCCGTGGCGCGGTTCGCGGATCGCGAACTGGGTGGTGTGCACGCCCACAGCCACGCCGCCCGCTCCGGCGGCCAGGTAGTAGCGCGTCAGGGCGCGCTGGCGGCGCTCGTCGAGCCGCCGGCTCGCGTCCAGCGCCAGCGGATGCGCCGGGATCACGAGGCCTTCCAGCAGCCGGTCTCGCAGTGGCATCAGAATTTTCCGTCCCGGGTCTCGAAGTGCGTGGGCTTGTTCAACCGGGCGCCGCCGTGGGCGATCCAATGCGCGGTCCATTCGATCATCTGGTCGACGCTGACCGAGGGGTAGCCGAACAGGCGCTGGCAGCGCGCGGCATTGTTGAGCAGCGCGGATTCGGATTCGTGCCCCTGAATCACCGGCGTTTTGCCGAAGATCTTGCCGAATTGACGGGCCAGCGCGCGCACCGAGAGCGTCTCCGGGCCGGTCAGGTTGAGCGCCAGCGGTGGCGCCTGGCAGACGGCGAAACTGCGCAGGCAGACCGAGTTGGCGTCGCCCTGCCAGATGACGTTCACGGCGCCCATGGACACGTCCACGGGCTGGCCCTCAAAGACCTTCGTGCCGATGTCCAGCAGCACGCCATAGCGCAGGTCGATGGCGTAGTTGAGCCGCAACAGGCAGACCCGCGTCCCGTAGAGCGACGAGAAATGCTCGAACAGGCGCTCGCGGCCGAGCACGGATTGCGCATACTCGCCCACCGGAGCCGGCGCCGTTTCTTCGGTGGCGCCGCCGCTGAGGACGGGAACCAGCGGATAGACGTTGCCGCTCGAAAAGGCGACGATTCGCGAGTCGCAGTAGCGCTGGGCCACCAGCGCGGGGAGGTACGTATTCGCGGCCCAGGTGAGACTCTCCGCGCCGGTGGAGCCGAATTTCCGCCCAGCCATGAAAATCACGTTTTCGGCGTCGGGCAGGTCTTTGAGCTGCTCGAAGTCGAGCAGGTCGGCGGGGTGGGTTTCCACGCCGGCCTCGCGCAGAGAGGTCTGCGCGCGCGGATCGGAAAAACGGGCCACGCCGATGATGGTCTTGCGGACGCCGGCCGCGGAGGCCGCGCGCGCCGCGCGGCGGGCCAGGCTTGGCCCCATTTTGCCGCTCACGCCGAGAATCAACAGATCGCCGGACATCCCGCGCAAGGCGTCCACGTCCTGCGGAGAGGGCCGGGAAAGTTGGTCTTCAAGTTCCTGTTCTGAACAAATCATGTTGGGTTCCGAGCTCTGACCGAACGGTCTGGGGTTGTGTTGGTCAGGAATAGAACGTATTGTGTTCTCCAGAATTCCTGACACTGACGGTATTCTGAAGCGAGTCCTATTGTCAAGTGAATGCAAGGGTTGTGAGCGCCGCTTGGCAGTTGGAGGACGTTCAGAAACGGAAGGGTGGCGGCATGGGTAACGGGTCTTCTTCACCCACGAAGGAACGGGACGCCAGCGGCGCGGTGGCGCGGCTGTTGCGGCGCGCGGATTTGGGCGAAGTTATGCGCCTGAAGGAGAGCGCCGGCTGGAACCAGACCGAGGAAGATTGGGAACGGCTGCTGGAGCTGGAACCGGAGGGCTGCTTCGGGCTGGAGCAGGACGGCGTCCTGGCGGCGACTGCCACGGCGCTGGCGTACGGCCGGGATCTGGCCTGGATCGGGATGGTCCTCACCTTTCCGGAGCACCGCGGGCGGGGCTATGCGCGGCGGATGATGGAATGCGCGATGGCGTTTGCGGGACGCCGCGGCGTGGCGCAAGTGGGGCTGGATGCCACCGACATGGGCCTGCCGCTGTACCAGAAGTTCGGCTTCGCGCCGCTGGCAGTGGTGGAACGCTGGGAACGGCCGGGGCCGGCCGGACCCGTGCCGCCGGCAGACGTCACGGCGTGGGCGCCGGATGCGGCGCTGGACCGGGCGGCGTTCGGGACGGATCGAAGCCGGCTGCTCGAGAACCTGGCGCGCGCGGGAGCGGCAACGGTTCCGGGCGAGGGTTACGCGATGGGCCGGGCCGGCAGCAAGGCGGCGTATTTCGGACCATGCGTGGCGCGGTCGGCCGGGGCGGCGCGTCAACTGCTGGGCTGGTTCCTGGCGCGGCACCCGGGAGAAGCGGCGTATTGGGACATCCTGGCGGACAACCACGAGGCCGTGGCCCTGGCCGAGGCGTACGGCTTACGGCGAGCGCGGAAGCTCACGCGCATGCTGCGCGAGTTGTGCCCGGTGGAAGAGGGGACCCGGCCCGACCACTCGCTGGTGTTCGCGATCGCCGGATTCGAGTGCGGCTGAGCGCCGGGCCGGCGCAGTCGAGCACGCGTAGATCAATATCAATCCAAGGCTGCCGGCGCGGCCGGCAGATCGAAGGTCACAGCGCCGGAGCCGCCAGGATGCGCGGATCCTTCGAGGCGGGTTCCGGGCGGCAGCGACAGGTGTACGCGGCCCGCGGAGACTTCGACGGCGATGGGACCGCGCGGCGTGGGCACGGAGCCACGGAGGTACTTCAGGCCGCAGAGTTGAGGCGCGACGCGGCAGGTCGAGTAGCCGGGTCCGGTGGGCCAGACGCCGAGCAGGCCGCGGGTCAAAGCGAGAATCACCGCCGCGCCGGCCCAGGCATGACACAGGCTGTTGCCGAAGGGATGGCTGTACATCACGAGTTGGCGCAGCTCATCGTCGCCGGGCCGGATGTCCTCAATGAACCGCGTCCAGCCGCGCCGGCGGGCGGCACCCCAATCGCTCTTGAGACGTACGATAACGGGGGACATCCGTCCCGCGCGGGCGAAGGCGAGGAACTCCCATTGCTGGCCGATGCTCCAATTGGCGGGGCGGTAGGCGGGGTTGGCCAGCACGCCGTCGACGAGGCCCGCCCAGTCGGAGCGGGGCGCCACGCCGGTGAGGATGGCGAAGGTCTGGGCATAGCGGGTGACGCGCGTGTCGAGCCGGCCCTGCGAGTCGATCCCATTGAGGAAGACGCGGCGCTGAGGATCCCAGAAGCGGGCGCGGATCGAGTCGCGCAATTGGTTGGCTTTGCGGCGGTACAGGCCGGCCTGCGCGGCGTCGCCCCAGCGTTCAAAGAAATCCGCGCCGATCTCGAAGGCGCGCAGGAGCAGCATCTGTCCATAGGCCGGAGCGCCGTGCGCGTCGGGGCCGCTGGCGGGCGTGGCGGACCAGTCGGGGAAGAAGCCGTAGGAGCGGACCTGGCGAGCATCGACGAAGCCCGCGGCATTCTGGAAGGAGGAGAAGAGCCGGAGGATATCCTCAATGCGGTCGCGATAGCGCGCGGAAAAGGCGAGGTCGCCGCGTGCGAGGTAGTCGTTTTCGAGCGCGGCCAGCACGTAGAGGGGGGTATCGATGATGGCCAGATCGCCCGCGGTGGGATGCGGCGGCAGGGTCAGCGACAGAATGGTGTGGCGGGCCGCGGCGGTGTCCAGGAAGACCGCGTCGCCGGCTTCCAAGGCAATCAGCCCGTCC
>JBEKHU010000442.1:0-4061 GCA_050012115.1 Bryobacteraceae bacterium
CTGGATCGTCCGCCGCGTCAATGCGCTGTCGGCGCGATGGCTGTTGTATAAAGCCGCGACTCCATCCGAGACGGCTTTGACAAGAGGCTCTATAGCCGACTTTGCAATTTCGTCGATCAGACCTTTGTGCCCCGTGGAGGATGGCAGCACGCTGCTCGCTGCTCCACAAAAGTTCTTGAGGGAGGATGAGCTCTTCGTCAATCTGTCTTGTAGACTAAGTAAGCTTGAAGGTGAATCGTCGGTAGCGAGTGCAGTCGTCAAGCCAGCGATGATCGCATCTACGTTGCCTTTCGCATCCGCATAATCGAGTCGTCCTTGTGCTTTTTTCGCGGCGTTACCGTAACGCTTGAGCAGCGACACGCAGGTTTCTGCAGTCGTTCGTAGGTTTGCGAGCTGAGCAGTTGCTTCTGGCCACGTCATTTCCTTTGCTGCTGCGTCTTGCGCAAAGACCGGCGCCGACCCCATCGCAAAAAAGAGAACCAGGCCCACGAAGGAAAGCGGTCTGCTCCTGCGGCGGTGTAGCAAACAGGCTGAGTTGGGACACTTAGCTCCTGCGGACACGCGACCGTCGTCGTCTTTCCTAACGTTCGCTTGAGGATTCATTGGTGATACACCTCGGCTCCAAAATGTGCTTGGGTAATTTGCCCTTTGAGGCAACATTGTAACCTATTTTTGTGCTCCAGTGGCAGACGTAGTGCCTGCCAAGGAATGTGTACTTTTCTCCAACCCTAAGTCGGCATGCTGCAGGCCCCGCTATGGCCTTCTCCGCCGTTCCAAGCGAGGTCGGCCCCCGGTTCCAGTTGGACGAGAGGTTGGCAAGTCGGGCTTCAGCTTGCGGATGTCCAAAAACGGCGATCTGGGAAACAGCCATTTGGGACCGCACATTGTTGCAGATCCCACCTCCGTGAGGAGGCAGCCCACGCTGTTTTCAATTCGATGTCTCAGAGAGTACCCCCAGAGCCCCCCCAATTTCCGGGAAAATCAGGTTTTCGCGCGGCTAAGTCTTGTGTTTGCAACGCGAGGCGGCTATAAGCTGCTCGGCTGTTAACCGAAGGGTTGTAGGTTCGAGTCCTACCTGAGGAGCCAACTCCAAGTCCTTTGTTTTCAACGTACCCCATACAAAACACGCCAGTTGTCGAACCACGTCAGCGTTGTGCCTGCTGATGGGGAATTACCCATATTTACCCGAATTTCCTTATCTTTGGACCCAAGGGTACCCCCAGTTTCCCCCCAGTGCTTCGCAAATAACCAACGAGGAACGGCTCCCAAATAGTGCGCCCGTGCACCAGGACACCGCAGCCAGTCAATTGCGAGTTTCCGAAAACGCCGTTTGCCGGCCACGACCCCCACTTGCAGCCTGGTTGTTTCCGGGGTGCCGACGATTCGCCCGGGGGTGTCCGGCAAAGGGTCCGCCGTAATAAAGATGCGGCCTTGGAGAACAAGATTATGTTATGCATATCGTTGGTGTGGGCTTGTTGCACGACTTTTCTGGCGTTCTACGAACGAGTCGAACTGCACGCTCAGGGCACCAAATAGCGGAGGTCGCCCCGACGGTGTAACGGTGCCGGTTCCGGTCTGCACCCTTGCCCAGCAGCTTCGATCACGCGACACCGATCTGGCGAATTCTACATGCCATGCCGAAACTTCTCCTGATTACTGCATCTTCGGATGGGATTCGCAGAGCGCGAAGGTCACGCTTCCTTAATCTCCAGCAGATTACCATGCCGTATCTGGCCGCTATGGTTCCTTCCGATTGGCAGGTATCTCATGTCGATGAAGAGGCCGAAGACATCGACTGGACGGATCAACCCGATGTCGTTGGCATTACATTTCACACGCCTAGTGCTTATCACGCCTACGGTCTTGCGGCCCGATTCAGGTCGCGAGGAGCGTGCGTGGTGATAGGCGGCCCGCATGTGACGTTGCAGCCGGAGGAGGCCGGCCGACATGCTGACGTGATCTTTGTGGGAGAAGCCGAAGGCCTTTGGGAGGAGTTCTTGAATGGTTTCGTAACGGGGACCTATCGTCGCGTGTACCGGCAGGCCGGCCCGACGTCTCTGGATGGCGTCCCCATGGCGCGCAAACAGCTCTATCATCGGAACGACTTCACGAGCGGCGTCCTATTTGCCACCAGGGGATGCCCGAACCGCTGCGATTTCTGCTCCATTGTCGTGATGTACCGGCATGGGTTGCGTAAGCGGCCCATTGCCGAAGTTGCGGCGGAATACGGTTCTTTCCACGGGAAGAGAATTATCTTCTGGGACGACAACATCGCTGCGGATAAGGAATATGCGAAAGAGTTGTTTCGTGCGATCACGCCTTACCGCAAGTGGTGGAGCAGCCAGGCTACTATCCATGCGGCCCGAGATGACGAACTTCTGGACGCGGCAGCCAGGAGTGGGTGCAAGCAGTTGTTCTTGGGCCTGGAGTCGGTCTCCCAGTCGAGCATGAAGGAGGTACGCAAAGGGTTTAACCGAGTGGAAGATTATGCCCGCATCGTCCAACGCGTCCATGCACATGGGATGGCCGTTCAAGTCGGGATTGTTTTTGGTTTTGACAACGACACTACGGCGATCTTCAAAGATACTCTTGATTTTTTAGAAGACACTGGTGTTCAGAACGCGACGTTCAATATCCTGACGCCATATCCGGGCACGCCGCTCTTTGAAAGGTTGGACGCCCAGGGGCGCATATTGACCAGAGACTGGCGAAAGTACAACGGACGCACGGACGTGGTATTTCAGCCGAATCAAATGAGCGTACACGAACTCCTGGCCGGATTTCGATATGCGAATCGACGATTCTATTCTCTCCCCAGTGTGGCCAAACGGCTGTGGCGATCACCCGTCCAGATATGGTGGACTCTGCCGTTGAACCTGGCGTATGTGGTCTCATGGGCCAGAGCGAAATGGGGGTGCTCGCCGGCGGTCGGCCGGCGCTAGGCGTAGGTTTCAGGCGATTCGGAGCTCTCGTGCTGTGTGACGGCGTATCCGGAAGTAATCCACATGGGTGGGAGACGCGCAAACTGCACATCCGGTCCCGGCGAGCGGCGTTCGAGGATCGTGCCCGGAAAGTGGCACTTACGGACATTGGGGCTGCGAAGCCGCAACGCTGGCGGCTAGTTAATGGGATGGTCCGCCGCCTCTGCTCGCCGGCAGGCGAGGTATAGAGGAACGAAGGAGGCCATCCATGGAGCTACACACAATCGGCATCGATCTCGGCAAGACGAGTTTTCATCTGGTCGGTCTGAACCCGCGTGGGGAAGTGATCGTGCGCAAGAAGTTCTCGCGCGCGCAACTGTTGCGGTTCACGGCGAACCGGCAGGTGCATCTGATCGGGATGGAAGCGTGCGGGGGCGCCCATTTCCTGGGCCGGGCACTGCGCGAGCAGGGCCACGAGGTGCGCCTGATCCCGGCGCAGTATGTGAAGCCGTTCGTGAAGACGAATAAGAGCGATTTCATCGACGCCGAGGCGATTGCCGAGGCGGTGGGCCGCCCGACGATGCGCTTCGTGCCGATCAAAAGCGATGACCAACTGGACCTGCAGTCGCTGCACCGGGTGCGCGAGCGCTGGGTCATGCGCCGCACGGCGGTCATCAACCAGATCCGCGGACTGTTGCTCGAGCGCGGTATGACGGTGCGCAAGGGGCGGCGCCATCTGGAGGCGGCCTTGCCAGAGATTATGGAAGACGCGGCCGGGAAGCTGTCGGCCACACTGCGCCTGTTGTTGGCGCAATTGAAGCTGGAGCTGGACCAGTTGGCCACACGCCTGGAAGAGGCCGAGGCGCTGATTCAGCTGACCGCGCAGCAGAGCGAAGCGTGCCGGCGCCTGGACGCGATCCCGGGCATCGGGCCGGTGACGGCGACCGCGCTCATCGCGGCCATCGGCAACGGGGCGGCTTTCGGCAAGGGCCGGGAGTTCGCCGCCTGGCTGGGCCTAGTGCCGCGCGAACACTCCACCGGCGGCAGGCAGAAGCTGCTCGGCATCAGCAAGCGCGGCAACGCCTACTTGCGGAGGCTGTTCGTGCAGGGCGCCCGCGCGGTGCTGCAGCAGAGGAGCAA
>JBEKHU010000443.1:0-5957 GCA_050012115.1 Bryobacteraceae bacterium
GGCGGCGGTCAACAGCAGCCCGCTCAGGCCTCCGATCGCCTTTCTGATCCAGGCCGAAACCGGCAGCGCGATTTCGTAGTTGGCCAGCGGGGCCTTGAAGAACTGATGTTCCCGCGAGGCCAAGCCGGTGACCCGGGCGAGATGCTCCAAGCCGTCCGGGTGCGTTGAAGCGACCAGGAATCCAGCCGACGCCAGCACCGCCGCGAATCCGAGCAACAGCCACAGGACCGGTTGTCCTGCCCTGGCGGGAGCCTTCAGCCAACCGGGCCGGATGGCCTCCAGGGAAGCCGCCACGGCGACGGTGATCAGCCCTTCGAGAATCGCGTTGACCAGGAAAACCCCTAACGCCAGGCTCATCGCCGCGGATCCGAAATGGACCCCGGAAAGAGACAGTTCCGCCAGGCACAGGAAGGCGCAGACCGACACCGCGCAGAATCCCCCGGCGAAGAGCCCGAGCCTGGCGTGCCGGCCGCCTGCGAGCGCCCGCCAGGGCCAATAGCCGGCCAGCGTTCCAGCCAGGGCCATATTGAACAAGTTGGCGCCCAAGGCCAGGAGGCCGCCGTCCTGGAAGATCAGCGCCTGCAGCGAGAGGATCGCCGTCATTACGACGATGGCCGGAGCCGGACCCAATGCGGCGGCCAGCAGCGTGCCGCCAAACAGGTGACCGCTGGTGCCCGCCCCGAGGGGGAAATTCACCATCTGGGCGGCGAAGACGAACGCGCCGAGGACGCCCATCATCGGCACTTTCGATTCGTCAAGATCGCGCTGAGCGCGGCGGGTTGCCGCCACGACGGCCGGGGCGCTCAACACCCAAAGGCCACCCCACATCGGCGCCGAGAGAAATCCGTCCGGAATATGCATCTCGCTGCTTCTCATCCTATCTCGCTGGGGGCGGCAAGTGCACACTTTTCTCAGATTCGTATGTCTAAGTCAATCTACAAGGCCGGTCTCGCCAGAGCCAAGGTTGTGATCGGCCGATCCTAACCTCCAGGGGGACCTCCTAGCGCTCTTCGCGGCAACATTCCACGCCCGGCTCCAGCAAGGGCCCTGCGGGCGCGGCTCGGTTATGCTGGAGCTCTGGAGGAATTCGCCTTGATTCTCGGCACTGGCGTGGACCTGGCCGAAGTGGCGCGCATCCGCGCGTCCGTCGAGCGCTACGGCGCGCGCTTCGTCAGGCGCGTCTTCACCGAGAAAGAGATCGCCTACGTGGAGCGCAAGGCCAACAAGTACGAGCGCTTTGCCGCGCGGTTTGCGGCCAAGGAAGCGGGCATGAAAGCCCTGGGTACGGGCTGGAGCCGAGGCGTCAGGTGGAAGGACTTCGAAGTCACCAACCTGCCCTCCGGCCGCCCGACGCTCGCCTTGCACGGTGTCGCGGCCGAAATCGCCGCGCAGTTGGGCGTCAAGGCGGTCCAACTCTCACTGACCCACACGTCGGAGATGGCGCTGGCCTGGGTTCTGTTGGAAGGCTAGGACGGGTTTTTGTGTCGGCGGCGTTGGGTCGAGCAGATTATAGGATCAGCGTTCAGCAGGGCTAGCATAAATGTCTTTTATTGTCACATTAGAAATATACCGTCCCGGTTAATTCCCGCCGAAAACGACCAGATTCTCTTGATAAAATCTCGGTTGGTATGCTCAGTTACGCCCGCGGACCGGAGGCGGAAGTTCTCGACTTGTCGCTTGGGGAGTTGTTGCGCGAATGCGCGACGATGGATCCTCAAGGCCTGGGACTGGTCAGCCGGCACCAGGGCATCCGGCTCTCCTGGGCCGAACTTCTGGACAGGGTGGTCCGCACGGCCGCTGGTTTGCAGAGCCTCGGGCTGAAGCCCGGCGACCGGATCGGCGTCTGGTCCACGAACTGCGCCGAATGGGTTTATTTGCAGTTTGGAGCGGCCGCGGCGGGCGTCGTGCTGGTCAATGTCAACCCCGCGTATCGGAGTCACGAGTTGTCGTTCGTGCTGCGCGTCTCGCGCATCAAGTACCTGTTCATGCAGGAGCGCGACGCGCGGGCCGATTACCGGCAGATTCTGGCTGAATCCCTCGACGGTCTGCACTGCGAACTGCACAAGGAGGTTTACATCGGCAGCCGGGAATGGAACGACCTGCTCGACGCACGGCACCCGTTCCACCCGCCGGAGATCGACGCCGGCGACATCGCCAATATCCAGTACACTTCCGGCACGACGGGCTCGCCCAAGGGCGTGCTTCTGAGCCACCGCAATATCGTCAACAACGGGCGTTTCATCGCCGAGCGGCTGCGGCTGACCGGCCAGGACCGCATCTGCATCCCGGTGCCGCTGTACCACTGTTTCGGCTGCGTCATCGGAACCATCGCCGCGGCCGCGTCCGGAGCGGCGATGATCCTCCCCGCATCCTCATTCGACGCCTGCGCCGCGCTGGCCGCCGTGCAGGAGGAGCGCGCCACGGCGCTGTATGGGGTACCGGCCATGTTCATCGCCGAGCTAAGCCACCCGGCGTTTTCCAGCTTCGACCTCACCAGCCTGCGGACGGGCGTCATGGCGGGCTCACCCTGCCCGGTCGAGGTCATGAAGCGCGTGGTCCGCGAGATGCATTGCGGCGAGATCACCATCTGCTACGGCCAGACCGAGACCTCGCCCGTCAGCGTGATGTCGGACGTCAGCGATTCGATCGAATTCCGCTGCTCCACGGTCGGGCGCGCCATGCCGGCCACCGAGATCCGTATCATCGACGCAGTGACCGGGGAGGTTGTCCGGACCGGCGAGCAAGGGGAGTTGTGTGCGCGGGGTTATCTCACCATGGCGGGCTATGATGGCGACCCTGCAGCGACGCAGGGCGTCATCAGCCCGGACGGATGGCTAAGCAGCGGCGACCTGGCCGTCATGCGCGAGGACGGCGCGTTTCGCATCACCGGCCGCGCCAAGGACATGATCCTGCGCGGCGGCGAGAACATCTACCCACGAGAGATCGAGGAGTTCCTCTACACGCATCCCAAAGTGGCCGAGGCGCAGGTCATCGGGGTTCCGGATCCGCGCCTCAGCGAGGTCGTCTGCGCCTGGATCCGGCTGAAGCCGGACCAGGAGGCAACGGCCGAGGAGATCCGCGCATACTGCCGCGGCCGCATCGCGTATTTCAAAATCCCGGAACTGATTCGGTTTGTGGACTCTTTCCCGATCACCGTCACCGGCAAGATCCAGAAGTTCCGGATGCGCGAAGTTGAAATCCAAGAGCGCGGTCTGGCGGAAATCGCCGGTGCGGTGACGGCCTGACCGGCTGTCTAAAAGCCGCGTTTCCGCCCATGGGCTGGCCTACGCGCGTATAACCTATTTAGAATCAGCGTATAAAAACGAGGCTGCCGGCATGGGAGTGCGGGCAGCGCGCCGATCCTACACGCCGTTGTCAAGGCGCGCTCGATTCTCGCCGAAAGATAGACTTGTCGAACGACCGTTCTAATCATACGATTAAAATAACCGTATGAATCAATCGTTGGAAACATCCGTTCGACATGATACCAAGGAAAAGATCCTGGATGTCGCGGAGCGGCTGTTCGCCGACCATGGTTTCGCCTCGACCTCGCTGCGGCAGATCACAGCCGAGGCCGGCGTGAACCTGGCGGCGGTGAACTACCACTTCCATTCCAAGGAAGCACTACTTTCGGCCGTCCTCGAACGCAAGGTCCAGCCGGTGAATGTGCGGCGCATCGAACTTCTCGACCAGGCGCTGCGCGAGGCCGGCCAGTTCCGCCCGTCACTGGAGCGCGTGATTGGGGCGTTCCTTCAGCCGATCTTCGAGGCCAAGGGAGCGGGCATCGGGTTCAGCAGTTTCTCACGACTGATGGCGCGCCTCGCCTCAGAGCCGGACGAATGGGCGGTCGCGGTGATGACGCACCACATGAAGGCCGTCCTGGAGCGCTTTTTGCCGGCCTTCGAGGCTGCCCTGGGCATCGGCAATCCGGGCACGGTGGCGTGGGCGGCACACCTCAGCATAGGGGCCATGGCACACAGCCTGATGGGACTGCCGATTTTGCACCGTATGACGGGCATCGACCCCCAAGTCAGCAACCCGGCCGAGCACATGGAAGATCCTGGGCCTGTCGGTGGCACTGGCGGCCCAGGAGACTCGTCCGAGAATGCCATTGAGCTTCAGCAAATCGATCGAGATTGCGCTGGCCCCGGACGGCAACACCAGAGTGCAACTCGCCGTGGAGGCGATCCGCCAGGCGCAGGCACGCAAGGCGGAGGCGCGCAGCGCACTGCTGCCCAATGTGGACGCATCCTGGACCGCCCAAAGCTTCACACGCGATCTGACCGCGCTCGGGCTGCAAATCAGCCTGCCGATTCCCGGCTTCCAGATCCCCACGTTCGTCGGTCCGATCAGCACCTACGACCTGCGGGCGACGGCCACGCAAACGGTATTCGACCTCAGCTCCATTCGCCGGCTGCAGTCGGCCGGAGCGCAGGTTTCCGCGGCAAAGCTCGACTCCCAGCAGTCGCGGCTGCAGGCCGCGGCGCTGGCCGGCAAAGCCTACATGAACGCCGCGCGCGCCGAGACCGCAGTGCAGACCGCGCTGGCTAATGTTGAGCTCGCCGAGAAGTTGCTGCGCCTGGCGCAGACGCAGAAGGAGGCGGGTACGGCGACGGGCCTGGACATCACCCGCGCCCAGGTGCAACTGCAGACCGAGAAGCAGCACCTGATCGCAGCCCGGGAGGATCGGGAAACCTCGCGCCTGAACCTGCTCAGGGCGATGAACCTCGCTCTGGACCTCGATTTCGAACTGACCGACAAGCTGAAATACGAGCCCGTCGAAATCCCCGATCCGGTGAAGGCTGTCGCGACTGCCATCGGAAACCGGCCGGACCTGAAGGCGCAAATCGAGCGGGAGCGCTCGGCCAAACTCGGTTACGACGCGGCGAGGTTCCAACGGCTGCCCTCGCTGGAGGCCTTCGGCGACTACGGCGCGATCGGCGTCGATCCCACGCTCTTGCGGCCCACGCGCACGGCCGGTGTGAGCGTGCGGATCCCGGTTTTCGATGGAGGACGACGCGACGCCCAGCGCGCCGAGTCCTCGTCGCAACTGCGCAGCGAGGCGATCCGGTCGCGCGATGTGCACCAGCAGGCCGAGCTCGAGGTGCGGACGTCGATCGAGGCGTTGCGTTCGGCAGACGAACAGGCGCGCGTCAGCTTGGAAGCTCTGCAACTGTCTGACAAGGAGCTGGCGCAGGCGCAGCGGCGCTTTGAGAACGGTGTCGCTATTAGCCTTGAAGTGACCGACGCACAGACGCGCCTGGCGCGGGCGCGCGAAGACAACGACACCGCGGTCTACCGCCAGCGCGCCGCCCGCATCGATCTGGCCGCCGCCCTAGGCGACATCAATGAAATCTCGCGGTGAAGGAGCCACCCCATGAAAATCAAACGACTCATCCTGCCCCTCATCATCGTGGCCGCGGCCCTCGGCGGCTGGTGGTACTGGTCCGCGCATAAGGACGGCGACGGCGTGCTGAAGCTCAGCGGCAATATCGAATTCACAACCGTCGATCTCTCCTTCAAGTACCCTGGCCGGCTGGTCGAACTGGCCGTCGATGAAGGTGACTCGGTGAAGAAAGGCCTGTTGCTAGCCAGGCTGGACCGCCTCGAGAATGAGCATCAGCTCGGGCGCGAGAAGGCGGCCGTCAAATCGGCGCAGTCCAACCTGGTTCAGCTCCGCACGTCGATCGACTATCAGAGCGCCGCGATCGACAGCGACATCGCGCTAAAGACGGCGCAGTTGCACCAGGCTGAGGCCAAGCTGACCGAGATGCTGAACGGCAGCCGGACCGAGGAGATCGGACAGGCGCGAGCGGCATTTGAGGAAGCGAAGGCGCAGGAGGTGCAGGCCGCGGCCGACTGGGAGCGCGCCCAGCGTCTGTTCAAGAACGACGACATCTCGGCGCAGCAGTTTGACCAGTTCCGGAAAAACCGTGACGCGGCGGCGGCGTCCTTGC